>NZ_JAOQJR010000007.1:0-51100 GCF_025566905.1 [Clostridium] ammoniilyticum | reverse complement strand
TCTGTTGATAACATTACTAAAAAGGGTTGCTGTTCAGTAGCAACTCCTTGTTTATGTTCTTCTTTACTTTTTGAGCCTATATAAGCAACGTCTGCTTCATAAAAAAAGCTATCCAGAATTTTTTCACTGTTACTTTGGGACATAAGAATCCTACATTTTCTACAAAGTAATAGCGCTGTTTTATAATTTATTTCTAATTCATTAGCTAATTCAATCGCAGAAAGACCTTTATTTGCCGTAAAAAAGAGATACATTCCTAAAATTAATTTATAAAGATCTAACTTATTATCTTGAAATATAGTATTAGAAAGTAGGTAATGTTGATGACCACATTTTTCACAGTAAAAGCCAACAGGCCATTTCATTTTGAAAAAGAATTTTACACATTCATTATGATTATTTGCATATTTTCTAGTTAAAGTAATTAAAGAATCCTTTTTTGGTTTTTGATTTTTAGCCATAGTAACCTCTTTAAGACAAGTATATAATATTTTAAAGAAGTGATAGATGATACTCCTCGGTTTAAAGTGATAATAACGGTGTTAAATCACAAGATGTGTCAGATAGTTAATTAAGTTTTTAACAATGTAATCGCTTTTATTTTTGCTTTTGATAAGAATAAATTGATTTTTATTTAAGAAAAAATATAATAAACATCATAGACAAATCATGAACAGGTTTTTCTTCCTTAAATAATTTTTTGACAATAACATTCTGAAATTTGTACAAGACTTGTAGAATTTATCTGAAGGCCATTTGGTCTTTTTTTTATCTTTTTTATAGGTTTGTGTTATAATTGATGAAAAGAGGTGAAAAAATGGAACACTCAATTAAAGCAGGACTTATGATTACAAGTGCCTCTGATTATAATATGGAAATATGTCGAGGAGCAAATGAAGCGTGTAAAGAACTGGGAATAGAACTTGTTATCTTTTTTGGTGGTTCAGTTGATCCAAATGTAAAGTTTGTACAATCTTCTGATTATCAAAAAGCAAATGTCTATGCTTTTGCAAATTATTTGGATTTAGATTTTTTAGTTATTCCCGCTTCAAGTATTTGTCGTACGGATCAAAAAACAAGAGAAGCTTTTCCAAAATATTTTCATATACCAGTTGTTACTTTAAATTCACAAATAAAAGATTATCCTTTTGTTATCTATAATAACAAAAAAAGTGTTTATAATGCTGTAAGTTATATGATTGAAAAAAATCATTGTCAACATATTGGAATTATTACTGGTTATGATAGCGGGGTTACTGCCAAACAAAGACTTGCAGGTTATCAAGAAGCTTTATCAAGTCATGATATGCCTTTTGAAGAAAAATATATTTTATCAACACCTGGTTATAATATTGAATCAGGGAATTTAATGAACAAGTGGCTTCAAGAAAATCCTGAATTAGATGGAATTATGTGCGTGACGGATGATATTGCTTATTATTTATATCGTGAATTAGAAAAAATAGGAAAACGTGTAGGTAAAGATATTATGGTGTCTGGTTTTGATGATAAACCAGAATCAACACATATGGTTCCACCACTTGCTTCTTGTCATGCGGATGCTTCTTTTATTGCTTATTTAGGAATAAAACAAGGCTATGATCTTTATAAAAATGGTTCTACACAAAATCAATACATTGATGCCCATTTTATTCCTCGTCTTTCTGTTGATTGTGAAAACCATGAAGAAATTGAAATTGGTGAATTTATTCGTTTTTGTAGAGCTGAAAAAGAAAGTAATGAATATATAGCTCAAGGAATGACACAATATGTTTTTGGTAATAAATTGGTTTATAGTTCCAATTATCAAAAAACTGTATGGAGTTTCTTTACTTATTTATTGGATCTTTCGGTAAAAGATTGTACGAAACATCGTGTTTATCAACAAATAGGAGATTATATTAATTTGATTTTTAATGAAGATGATATTCGTTATTTGGATTTAGAAAGACTCTTTTTATGTCTATCATTTTTAATAAATACTGAAAACTACCTCAACATGGAAGATAAAATAAAACTCCAATCTTTTAAACAATATATTTATTTACAAATGATTAGTAGTTATAATTATCTTCTTTTGTTAAAAGAAAAGCGCTATACAAGGAGAATGAGAAGTATTGGACAAGTGAATAAAGGGATGTTGTTTGAATCATTGAATGATGATATTTATGCTATTGCGGATAATATACCTTCTCTAGGTATTCATAATGCACAGCTTTATCTTTTTGAAACACCTGTTATGACTTATGAATTTAGACCATTTATCATGCCAAAAACAATGGAATTAATTATAAATGTAGAAAATGGTCAAAGACAGCCTATTAAAAATACACATGTGTTACTAAAAGATGTTTTAAATCTTGCAAAGCAACCTTATAAAATACTTACAAGCATTTACTCTAATGAAAATTTTTATGGCTTTTTGGTGACGGATTGTACATATTTTGATTTAGAAACACTTGAATATCTTTCTAATCAAATTGGGGTATCTTTAAATGTCAATGCCATTGTTAGAGAACTAAATAGTATTTCTAATACAGATGAATTAACTCATATTTATAATCGACGAGGACTTATTCAAAATATTAAAGTTCTTTATAAAAAATATAAAGAACTTTCCAAAAATCTTTATTTCTTTATAGGGGATTTAGATAATTTAAAATATATTAATGATACATTTGGACATGACCAGGGAGATAAAGCAATTCAAACAGTATGTGAAATACTAAATGATATTTTTCAAACACATGCTGTTATTGGACGCTTAGGTGGCGATGAATTTGGTATTGCGTTTACTTGTAAAAATGAAGATTTTATTATTCAAATTGATTCATTAATTCAAGAAAGAACACAATACTTTAATAAAAAATATCATTTACCTTATTATGTTAGTTTATCCTATGGAATAAGTGTCTTTGACTATAATAGTCCTTTTGATTTAAATCATACCATTAGATTGGCAGATACATTAATGTATGAAAGAAAAAAGGAAAAACATATACAAAGAGGAAAAAAGGATAAGGAGGAACTGTTTTGAAAAAAAAACAAAATAAATCTTTCAAGAGAACAATTGGAAGAAGTTATTCAATTATTTAATCGAAGTATGGATGATTATTTATATCTTTTTGATATTCAAAATGATTATTATAGTATTTCAAAACATGCCGTAAATCGTTTTTGTTTGCCAAATTATCATTTTTGTGATGCAACAAAAGCCCATAATTATTTTGTTTATGAAGACGATCTCCCTTTATTATTTGATGAGTTCAATAAAATTAAATCGGGAGAAATTACCGAGCATAGTTTACATTATCGTTGGTTAGATCGACAACATAATCCAGTTTGGGTCAATTGTCGAGGTGATGTGATTTTAGATGAATTTAATAAACCTTTATACCTTATTGGTTGTGTTAATGAAATTGGAAAAAGACAAAAAGCAGATAATATTAGTGGACTTTTAAGAGAACCAAGTTTAGAGGAGTATGTTTCTTCTAAAAGTAAAAATAATATTACAGGTTATTTTATGCAAATTGGTATTGATGATTTTGACGAAATCAATGGGCGTTTTGGTTTAAAGTGTGGAGATGAAATTTTAAAACAGTTTTCTATGTGTATGCAATCGTGTATCAATGAAAATCAAAAGATTTACGAATTGGGAAATGGCCGCTTTATAATTATGGACTTAGAAAATCACTCAAAAGAAGATATCTTAGAACTTTATGATGAATTAAAAAAATCAGTTGAGGTTGCTTTAGAAGAGAATGTATATCGCGTGGTTTATACGATTTCAGTAGGGATTGTTGAGATTGATAAAGAAATGAAAGATTATGATACACTTATTAAATATTCAGACTTTGCCTTAAACGAAGCTAAGAAAAAAGGAAAGAATAGTTGTTATTTCTTTACACAAGATAAATATAAACAATTCATTCGAAGAAGAGAAATTCGTGTTGAATTACAAAATGCAGTTGATCACAATTTTAAGAATTTTGATGTTTATTACCAACCAATTATTGATATACATACAAGAAATCTTATAGGCGCAGAAGCTTTAATGCGTTTTAAAATGAAAAGAAATGAACAAATTGAATTTATTTCACCAGCAGAATTTATTCCTATTTTAGAAGAATCTGGTTTAATTATTCCTGCTGGTCGTTGGATTTTAAGACAAGCGGTTGCTTGTTGTAAAAAGTGGCAAGAATTTATTCCTGAATTTAAGGTGAATGTTAATTTGTCCTATGTACAAATTATTAAAAGTAAGATCTTAGATGAAATTAAACAAGCTTTAAAAGATTTTAACTTAAAACCTGCTTTGTTAGGGATTGAGGTAACAGAATCAGGTTATTTAGAAAATACATATCATTATAAAAAACTTTGGTCATCATTGAAAGAAGAAGGGATTACGCTTATTTTGGATGATTATGGAACAGGTTATTCAAATGCATATCGTTTAAGTGATTTAACACCGCATTATATTAAAATAGATCGTGTTTTAACCCAAAAAGCACTTTCTTCAAATTATGAAAGAAGTATTTTGATTTATATTATTGAAATGGCACATTCTTTGAAATTGAATGTATGTATTGAAGGTGTTGAAACGGAAGAAGAACTTCAAGAAATCAAAAAATTAAATCCAGATTATATTCAAGGTTATCTTTTTGGAAAACCAGCACCAGAAGATGAGTTTTATAATCGACAAATTAAGAAGAAATAATTCTTCTTTTTGGAATTTTACATAAACTTGATAGATGGTAGATTGTTGAAAGTATAAAATGTTTTTATATTAAATAAGAAAGAGTGTATAAATTATACATTGGAGGAATAAAAATGAACGTATGCCGAGAAAATAGAGAGTTATCATGGCTTAAATTTAACGATCGTGTTTTAATGCAAGCAAAAGATCCACAAGTACCACTTGCGGAAAAGTTAAGCTTTATTTCAATTTATCAAACGAATTTAGATGAGTTTTTTATGGTACGTATAGGATCACTTTATGACCAAATGTTATTTTATCCAGATTCCAAAGACAATAAAACAGGAATGACGGGTTTAGAACAATTAAAAGCCTGTTTAAAAAAAGTCCATTATCTTAATAAAAAGAAAGATCGTATTTATGAAAATGTGATGTCAGAACTTGGACGATCAGGATGGTCAGTAATAAAATATAAAGATATTGAAAGCAAGGAAGACCGTCGTTATTTTGCTGATTATTTTGAAAGAGAATTACTACCACTTATCTCACCACAAGTTATTTCTAAAAGACAACCATTTCCATTTATCAACAATCGTGAAATGTATGTCGTTGTACGTCTTGAATCGAAAAAAGGTAAAAGAAAAATGGGAATTATTTCTTGTGCTAATGCGATGGATGAAAGACTGATTGCACTTCCAAGTCAACCACAAAAATTTATTTTAGTAGAAGATATTATTTTACATTTTGTTTCACGTATTTTTTCTAAATATACTGTAAAAGAAAAAGCACTTATTCGTGTAACAAGAAGTGCGGATATTGATGAAGATGATCATTCATTAGAAGGACATGAAGATTATCGAGAAATGATGGAAAACTTAATTAAACAAAGAAGAAAACTTTCACCAATGCGTTTAGAAATGACGCCAGGATTAGGCGAACTTGAAGTACTTATGTTGATGAATTTCTTGAATTTAAAGAAAAATCAAGTTTTCATTAATAATTCACCTCTTGATTTTGGTTTTGTGGGTGAATTAAGAGAGCGTTTAAGATATATTTGTCCAAGTATGTTCTATAAACGTTTAGAAGCAAGAAATAATGCATTCGTTGAAAATAGAGTACCAATGATTAAACAAATCTTAAAAAGAGATTTATTACTTTCTTATCCGTTTGAATCTATGTCACCATTTTTAAGACTTTTAGATGAAGCAAGTAATGATAAAAATGTGGTAAGTATTAAAATGACACTTTATCGTGTAGCAAAGAATTCTAAAATCGTAAAATCTTTAATTAAAGCAGCAGAAAATGGAAAAGAAGTTGTTGTTTTAGTTGAATTAAGAGCGCGTTTTGATGAAGAAAATAATATTGGTTGGTCGAAACGTTTAGAAGAGGCCGGATGTCGTGTGATTTATGGTTTAGATGGTTTAAAAGTGCATTCTAAATTATGTTTAATCACGTATAAAAATGAAAAAGGAATTCAATATATTAGCCAAATTGGTACGGGAAATTATAATGAAAAAACATCAAGACTTTATACAGATTTATCATTAATGACTTCTAAATATGAAATCGGAGAAGAAATTAATGGAGTATTTAATCATTTATGTTTAGGTGAAACCGAAAATCATACAGATTTACTCATGGTAGCACCACATTGTATGATCAGTCATATCTTTAAGTATATCGATGAACAAATCGAACTTGCTAAACAAGGAAAAGAAGCTTATATTGGCTTTAAATGTAATTCGGTAACAAGTAAAAAGATGATTGATAAGCTTATTGAAGCAAGTCAAGCAGGGGTTCAAATTGATATGGTTGTAAGGGGAATTTGTTGTATTATTCCTGGTGTTGAAGAAGCAACGGAAAATATCCGAGTTCTATCAATTGTTGGAAGATATTTGGAACATTCTAGAATTTATATTTTCGGTAAAAATAATCCAACTGTTTATATTTCTTCAGCTGATTTAATGACACGAAATCTTGAAAGACGTGTTGAAGTGGCAGCGCCTGTATTAGATGAAAAATTAAAACATAAGTTACTAACAATGTTTGATTGTATGCTTCGTGATAATGTAAAAGCATGTTCATTAGAAAATAATGGTAAATACAAACGTATAAAAAATAAAAATAGAGAAATGAATAGTCAAGAATACTTTTTTAAAAATGATGTGAAATAGGAGGAGTTTTATGAGAGTTGGAATTCTTACAAGTGGTGGTGATTGTCAAGCACTTAATGCAACAATGCGTGGTTTAGTAAAAGCACTTTACCAACAAAGAAAAGATATTGAAATTATTGGCTTTTTAAAAGGTTATCAAGGATTGATGTATGAAAAATATAAAAAGATGTCTTTAAGTGATTTTGAAGATATTTTAAATGTTGGTGGAACGATTTTAGGTTCTTCACGTTGTCCTTTTAAAAAAATGCGTGTTATTGAAGATGGTTTTGACAAAGTTGAAGCTATGAAAAAAACATACAAGAAATTGAAACTTGATTGTCTTGTGGTTTTAGGAGGAAATGGTTCTTTAAAATCGGCTAACATGTTAGCACAAGAAGGTTTAAATGTGATAGGACTCCCTAAAACAATCGATAATGATACATGGGGTACAGATTATACTTTTGGTTTTCAAAGTGCGGTCGATATTGCAACAAACTATTTAAATGAAATTGAAACAACCGCTAAAAGTCATAGTCGAGTTTTCGTTGTAGAAATCATGGGACATAAAGTAGGACATATTTGCTTACAGGCAGGTATTGCAGCAGGAGTGGATGCGATTTTACTTCCAGAAATTCCTTATGATATTAAAGTGGTTGCGAAAAAAATTAAAGAAAATCAAAAAACAGGAAAAGAATATACAATCATTGCTTGTGCAGAAGGAGCGATTAGTGAAGAAGATAGTCTTTTATCGAAGAAAAAATACAAAGCAAAAGTTGCAAGTCGCCAAGGACGTTCGGTTGCTTATGAAGTCGCTGAACAATTACAAGAGTTGATTCCTAATGAAATTCGTGTGGCGTTAGCTGGACATATTCAAAGAGGAGGCAATCCTTGTGGTTATGATCGTTTTATGGCAACACGCTTTGGGGTATATGGGGCAAATCTTCTTTTAAACAAAGATTTTGGAAAACTTGTTGTTTTTGATAAAAATGAAATCAAAGCAATTCCTTTAAGTGAAACAGCAGGTAAATTAAAATTTGTTGATCCTGAGTGTGAAGTTGTTTCGAGTGCTAAAAAAATGGGGATTACATTTGGCGAATAAATACCGTTTAACGGTGTTTTTTTGCATTAGTAAATAGTGTATAACAAGGCTATATTGATATGAATGAAGGTGTATTATGAGTAGTGAAATAATGAGTTTAGAAATGGATGTTTTTTGTTTATTATTATTGATTCGAATTTTATATCAAATGTATATCAATCGTGAACAAAATGATCATTGGAACTATTTTTATTATACCATTGCTTGGGCTTGTGTTTATTTGTTTATGGATGCAATTTGGATCATGAATGTAAAACATTTTCTTACTTTTAGTAAGATTCAAAGTGGAATATTTAATAGCTTCTATTTTTGTTCACTAGCAATGCTTGTTTGTTCTTGGTATGTTTATGTCCAAAAAACACTTCATTCAGCTGTTTTGAAGCATAAAAAAATATTAGTGCTTACTTTTATTCCTCTCATCTTTTTTATAGGATCTTCTTTGCTTTCTTATTGGACACATGGATTATTTGTTATTGATCAAGTAGGAAACTATCATCGTGGCAAATTGTTACCATTCTATTTTTTAATTTTATTTGCTTATATCCTTTATCTTTCAATAAAAGCAGGATATTTATCTAAAAAAGCAAAGAATTACTTATATCAAAAGGAATATAAAGTGATTGTTCGTTTTTCTTTTCTTCCTTTTATTACTGCGTTAATTCAAATTACAGTGGATCATTTACTTATTTTTAATCTAGGACTCACATATTCAATTTTTATTGTTTATAATTATTTTCAACAAAACCTTATTTCATTAGACCCGCTTACCAAAATCAATAACCGAGAACAATTGGATATTTATTTAACAATGAAAATGAAGGAAAATCATCAAAAAAAAGATCTTTATTTATTTTTATTAGACATTGATCAATTTAAAAAGATAAATGATGAACTTGGGCATGTTGTTGGAGATCAAATCATTTTAAAGACAGCTGATATTTTAAAACAAATTGCATATTTACATAATTGTTTTATTTCACGTTATGGTGGAGATGAGTTTATCATGGTATGTGAAAGAGATAAAAATGAGGAAATAACTCCTGTATTTAATGATTTACAAAGATTATTTCAACAATCTTATGAAGGTTTACCAGATTTTAGTGTGAGTATTGGTTATGCTAAATATGATGAGTCATTAAATTATATTCCAAAATTTATTGAAAAAGCAGATCGCTATATGTATCTAAATAAAAATGTGAAAAAGTGATAAAAATGAGTCATGGAAGGAGTATGTGTATGCCAAAAAGAAAAGCAAAAATATTGATTGTTGATGATGCCCAGATTAATCGAATAATTTTATGCGAATTATTGAGGAATCAATATCAAATTTTAGAAGCAGAAGATGGGAAAAAAGCTTTAGAAATGATAAAAGAAGATAAATCGATTGATTTAGTCTTATTAGACATTGTAATGCCTAATATGGATGGTTATCAAGTTCTTGAAAAGATGAAGGAACAACGTTATTTAGAATATCTTCCTGTTATTATTATTTCTTCAGAAGGAGATTCGACTTCTATGGAAAAGGCTTATGAACTTGGAGCAACTGATTATATCAGGAGACCTTTTGAAAGTTATATTATTGATCGAAGAATTAAAAACACTTTAATGCTTTATGAAAAACAAAAGAAACTGGTTCATTTAGTAGAACAACAAATTCAAAAAAGAGTAAACAATAATACGACATTAATCAATGTCTTAGGACATATCGTTGAATTTAGAAATGGCGAAAGTGGTTTACATATACAACATATTCAAACAATTACAAAAATGCTTTTATTACAAATGGGTAAAAAATCGCACGAATATAAGTTAAGTGATGCGGATATCTTACTTATTAGTACAGCTTCATCTTTACATGATATTGGAAAAATTTCAATTGATGAAAAGATTTTAAATAAACCGGGACGACTTACAAAAGATGAATTTGAAATCGTAAAACAACACTCTTTGATTGGTGCAGAAATGTTGAAAACAGTTCCTAACTACAATAATAATGATTTATTGGAGTATGCTTATCAAATATGTCGTTGGCATCATGAAAGATATGATGGACATGGTTATCCTGATGGATTAGTTGGTGATCAAATTCCTATTTCAGCACAAGTTGTTTCAATTGCGGATGTTTATGATGCTCTTACGAGTGAACGTTGCTATAAAAAAGCATATAGTCATGGACAAGCTATGAAGATGATTATTGATGGTCAATGTGGGGTTTTTAATCCCCTGTTATTAGAATGTCTTTATGATATTAGTGAAGAAATGAAAGCTTCTTTATTTGAAAATGAAAATTATGCAGATCAAGCAGTTGTTTCAAAGATGACAGATGAGCTCGTTATTAAACAATTTAGAAGTGAAATGCCTAAAGAAAAAAATAATGAGTCTCAAAACAGAAAATTTTTTCAGGAAATGACATTTGAATACGATGCATTTAAAGATGCTGTTTATATTTCTTCACAAGCAGCAAAAGATCTAGGAATTGATGAAATAATTTATCACCCAAAAAATCATGAATTTTCTTTTTTTAATAAATCAACAATTAAATTACTTAAGGATAAACTCAAAGAAACAACACATTTAAATCCAGAGGTTGATTTAAAGATTTATGCACAAGTTGGAAAACAAAAACAATGGTATCATTTACAAGCAAGTACGCGATGGAATGGAAGTGTTTATAAAGGATTTGTTGGAAAACTAGTTAAAGACAACAATATTCAAGTTATACATAATATTCAAGAAAATATTTCTTTAAAATATACATATACTGAAATAAAAGATTTTATTGAATCCTTAAAAGATATTTTTACGGTTGTTCGTTTGATAGATTTTCAAAAACATCAATCCGCAAAAGCAGAGAATGATCAAATAGAAATTATTGAAGGCAATTGTTATGATTACTGGAAAAGAAAAGATGTTTGTGTCAATTGTATTTCTAAGCAAGCGTATATCAAAAAAGGGCAAGCTTTTAAATTAGAATTTGTTGATTATGACATTTATGCCATTATTGCGCAGTATGTAGAAGTGGATGAGCGTCCTTGGGTCTTAGAACTTGTTTATAAAACAAAAGAAGATATTATTTTAGGAGCTCATGGGAAAACACGATTCTTAGAAAATATCGTAACTTATAATAAAGAATACTATACAGATGTTTTGACTAATGCTTATAGTCGACGTTATTATGAAGAATACGTTCAATACATCAATGATGTATCAGCAGTAGCAATGATCGATGCCGATAATTTTAAGGCAATTAATGATCAATATGGTCATAATGCTGGCGATCAAGCAATCAAAGCTGTTTCTAAAGCTATTCAATCATGCATTCGATCTGATGATATCTTTATACGTTATGGTGGGGATGAATTTTTACTTGTTTTCCAAGATATTCATTATAATACTTTTACAACTCGGTTGTATCAAATTAGTGAATGTGTAAAACAAACAAAAGTAGATGATTATGAAGATTTATCATTATCAATTACTGTTGGGGGTATTTATGGAAATTCAAAAGTCAATGATGCAATTAAAAAAGCCGATAAATTGATGTATGAAGGAAAGAAATCAAAGCGTTCGATCGTTGTAAAGAAAACAAGTGAGGTGGATTAAGGTTCACCTTTTGTGTTTGTCAAGTGATTTTACAATACTGAAAAAAGTAAGTGTTTTTTCAAAGGATAAGCTATAATGATTTTTGAAATTTTGTATATCAAAACAAGGAGGAAGAAAAATGAGTTTTCCAAAAGGATTTTATTGGGGTGGAGCAACAGCTGCAAACCAATTAGAAGGAGGCTGGCAAGAAGGTGGTAAAGGTATTTCTTGTCCAGATATTTGTACAGGAGGAACTGCTACAAAAAGTAAAAGAATTACACCAGTATTAGAAGAAGGGACATTCTATCCAAGTCATGATGCGATTGATCATTATCATCGCTTCAAAGAAGATATTGCGTTATTTGCGGAAATGGGATTTAAAATGTATCGTTTTTCTATTGCATGGACACGTATTTTCCCAAATGGTGATGAAGATAAACCTAATGAAGCAGGTTTAAAATTCTATGAAGAATTAATTGATGAATGTTTAAAATATGGTATTGAACCACTCATTACAATTTCTCACTATGAAGTACCATTTAACTTAACAAAAAAATGGAATTCATGGGTAGATCGTCGTATGATTGATTGTTACTTAAATTTCTGTAGAGCTATTTTTACTCGCTATAAGGGAAAAGTAAAATATTGGCTAACATTTAATGAAATCAATAGTGCAACAACAGCAATGGGAGCATTTTTAGGACAAGGTATTTTAAATGAGATTAAAGAAATGGAATTTATGGATCAAGTAGATGTTCCTCAAAACCGTTTCCAAGGATTACATCATCAATTTGTAGCAAGTGCTTTAGCAGTGAAAATGGCACATGAAATTGATCCAAACTATCAAGTAGGATGTATGCAAATCATGGCCACAAGTTATGGTCTTACATGTAATCCAGATGATCAAATTGAAAATCAACAAAAGAATCATTTAATGAACTGGTTCTGCAGTGATGTTCAATGTCGTGGTAAATATCCAAACTACATAAAGAGATATTTTAAAGAAAATAATATTGAAATTAAAATGGAAGAAGGAGATGAAGAAATTCTTGCAACTGGTCCAGTAGATTTCTATACATGTTCTTATTATATGTCAAACTGTCAAACTGCTGATAAAACAAAAGAAGGTGGAAAAGGAAATATCTTAGGTGGAGTTCCTAATCCATACTTAAAAGCATCTGACTGGGGATGGCAAATTGATCCAGTTGGTTTAAGATATTCACTAAATGAAATTTATGATCGTTATCAATTACCAATCTTTGTTGTAGAAAATGGGTTAGGGGCTTATGATACAATTGATGAAGATGGTAAAGTCAGAGATAGCTATCGTATTGATTATTTAAGAAGTCATATTGAACAAATGCATGAAGCTGTTTTAGATGGTGTTGATTTAAGAGGATATACACCTTGGGGATGTATTGATTTAGTTTCTGCTTCAACTGGAGAAATGGCAAAACGCTACGGATTTATCTTTGTAGAAAGATATGATGATGGTACAGGAGATTTTGCTAGAAGAAGAAAAGAATCTTTCTATTGGTATAAAAAAGTCATCGAAACAAATGGAGAAGATTTAAAATAATAGTAAAAGAGCTCAATTGAGCTCTTTTATTACTTTGTTATAAAATTAATACCACGTGCTTGCGTGTGATAACTCTAGAGTTTTAGCGTTAAGCAAAAAGCCTCAAGTGATAAACTAAAAATAGCCTGGTAGCTAGAAATAGAAATAAAGAAGATAATATTTAGATAGAATTACTCTTTTTAGTAACAAACAACCATGTCATCTTTATCGAATTAATACCTTAATTTATTGGCGAAGATAGTTGTAATGCGTTAGAATCATTTTGGTTTTCATATATAAATTATATAACAAAAAAGAACAATGTTTCAGCTTTTGCTGTTTCATTGTTTTTTTTCTATTTTTGACTGCTTATTTTGTTACACAGTAAAAGCAGTGTAACTGTCAGGCTTCGGTAAGTGAAGACTTTGGAAGTACATACCGCGTCTTTTAGGCGTGTTTATTACTATTGTGGTAAAGTATCTTTGTATTTAGGATAATCATTTTTTACAACATTAGCATAAGCTTTATAAGCCTCTTCAAGTGTATTGTATTGATCTTTTCCAGTTATGTATGATTTATATTGACTAGAATTGCCACTACCGGTTGGAGCAATCGCTATATATGGTTTATGAGCACTATCTTTTCGCTTTCGTGCAGTCGTTGATGATGAAATGTAGAATTTTCCATCAGCTGTACTAATAATGACAGGAATTTGTGTGTTAGCATTGATTTTATCTGTATCAACTGAAGTCCAAAATAAATATCTTTCAGTTTTTTCTTGTGGATTTCCATAATAGGCCCATGTACCATGGTTTAATAAACTCTTATTTTCAATCTGTTCTATTAATTTTGGAACCATTGTTGAACCATCACATTTCGAATCAATTTCAAAAAAAGATTTCTTTTTAAGATCATTTTCTAATAAACCGCTATTATTTAATGCACTATGTAAATTCGATGAAAAATCAATAGTGGATTCTTCTGTCTTACTTCCTTTCCAATTAAAAACAACAGTATTCTTTTCTTTATTGTATGAGATTTCACAAACACCACCGTCTTTAGGAATTCCTTTCCAGTTATCAGTGTCACCATCTGATTTCTTGTGCGTAATACCAGCAATAGTTACAGAATCAAAAGCTTGCCAATCATTTTTCTTTTGTGTAAGTTCTACTTCTTTTACAATATCTGTTTTATATCCTGTTTTTCCCATCGCAATGATATCTGTACAAGCAGCACGAACGTTGATGAGGTCATGCGATTCGCGACTTTCTTCAAGGTATCCTTGACAAGCTGGAATAGCGATAGCTGCAAGAATGGCGATAATTAGAAGAACTACTATTATTTCTACAAGAGTAAATCCTTTATTTTTTCTTTTCATAGGCCCCCCCTTCTTTAATGAATGATTAATTTTACTTTATCATATTTTTATTAATTTGTGGGCATTTATGAGCTTTTTTTATTTCTTCTTCTAATACTTTTAAAAAATATTGTGCAGGTTTAGAAAGAACGCGATATTTTTTCCAAATAAAGGCAAGTGATGAAGTGATTTGTGGCTCAAGGGGTCTAAAACACAAAGAACTTTCATTACTTGTATCAATGAGGTTTTTTAAAGAAATCACAGCTCCATTACATTCCTTTGTTAGAATACTGGCATTATAAATTAAATTATAGGTTGCAATAATATGATACTTAGAAAAATAAGAATTGGCCCAGTTTTCTATTTGTTTATATTTTAATTCTTGTGAGGAACAAAGAAGAGGAACATCAATTAAATCTTGAGGAGTAATTGATTCTTTTAAAGCAAGAGGGTGATCCTTTTTTATATAAATGCCCCATAAGTCTTGATAAGGTAAAGATAAATGATTGTATTTATAAATATTAGCGGGTTCAATGATCATACCAAAATCAATCAGACCTTTTTCAAGACGATCTGTCACATCTTGTTCATTACCACTAAATAAATGGAATTGGATACGTGGATAATCTTCTTGTACACGTTGAATGGCTTTACAAATGATTTCGATGCCTAACGTTTCACCACTACCAATGCATACTTCACCACTTAAAGTTTCATCGAATAGCATAATTTCACTTTCTGTTTTTTCAACCAAACTGACAATTTCTTCAGCACGTTGGCGAAGTAAAATACCTTCTTCTGTTAAAGTGATTTTACGATTACCACGAATAAAAAGTTGTTTTCCTAAATGATCTTCAAGTTCTTTCATTTGTCTTGATAAAGTGGGCTGAGTCACGTTTAAGCTTTCAGCCGCTTTTAAAATTGTTTCCTCTCTTGCAATCGCAAGAAAATATTGTAGAAGTCTAAATTCCATGATTTCACATCCTTTATGCTTATTTTAATCATCTTTATTATGCCTTGCAAGTATAGAAATGTATTTGTTATAGGTATTTGATAATATAGAGATAAAGAATTACAATAATAAAGGAAAGTGGTGAGAGCTTTGGGAAAAGAAGTAATTGAAGAATTAATTATGAATTTAAAAGATGCAGGATGTGATGAAGAACTTATTACAAAGTGTATTAAAAAATATAATAATGATGATTTGAAGATGTTGATAAAATCATTACAGTGTCATCGTTGTTGTTTATTAGATAAATTGCATGAGGAACAAAAGAAAATAGATTGTTTAGATTATTTAATATATACGTTAAAGAAACAAATGAAGGAGGATTAAGATGGAATTAGTTAAACAAGCTTATTTAAAAGGTGAAAGAGCTTTATTTAAAAGTCATGATTTAAAAGTAGAAGATAGTATTTTTGCAGATGGAGAATCGCCTTTAAAAGAAAGTGATCATATAGATATTAGTGGAAGTATTTTTAAGTGGAAATATCCACTATGGTATTGTAATCATATCAATGTAGAAAACAGTACCTTACTTGAAACTGCTAGATCAGGTATTTGGTATACTCATCATATTAATATTAAAGATAGCGTGATTGATGCGCCTAAAACATTTAGAAGAGGGACACATATTTCTTTAGAAAATGTTAATATGGTCAATGCTCAAGAAACCTTATGGAAATGTAGTGATATTAAGTTATATAATGTGGTTGCTAAAGGTGATTACTTTGGAATGAATAGTGAAAATATTGAAATTGATGGTTTGAATTTATCAGGAAATTATTGCTTTGATGGTGGTAAGAATATTATTGTTAGAAATTCAAAACTTGTTTCAAAAGATGCTTTTTGGAATTGTGAAAATGTAACGGTTTATGATTCAGTAATTATTGGTGAATATCTTGCATGGAATACGAAAAATATTACTTTTGTGAATTGTACAATTGAAAGTTTACAAGGATTATGTTATATCGAAGGATTAAAGATGGTAAATTGTAAATTAATTAATACCACTCTAGCTTTTGAATTTTGCAAAGATATTGATGCACAAATTGTAAGTCATATTGATAGTATTACAAATCCTATTTCTGGTAAAATTAGTGCACAGAGTATTGGTGAAATGATTATTGATGATCAAATCATTGATCCAAGTCAAACAAAGATTCAATTAAAGGAGATGTAAAGATGTACGATTTTTCAAAGATGACCAATCGTTTTAATACAAATTCATATAAATGGGATGTTAAAGAAAATGAACTTCCTATGTGGGTAGCTGATATGGACTTTGAAACAGCTCCAGCTATTATAGATGCTTTACATAATAGGGTAGATCATAAAATCTTTGGTTATAATACGGTACCTGATGATTATTTTGAAGCTTATCAAAATTGGTGGGAAAGAAGACATCATTTTCATATGGAAAAAGATTGGATGATGTTTGTTACAGGAGTTGTTCCTGCTATTTCTTCGGTAGTTAGAAAGGTGACAACAGTAGGTGAAAATGTTTTGATTATGTCACCAGTTTATAATATTTTTTATAATTCTATTTTAAATAATGGAAGACATGTTTTATCAAGTGACCTTGTTTTTGATGGAAAAGAATATCATATTGATTTTGAAGATTTAGAAAGAAAACTTTCTTTAAGTCAAACAACATTAATGATTTTCTGTAATCCCCATAATCCAATAGGTAAAATTTGGGATAAAGAAACTTTACAAAGAATTGGTGATTTATGTGCAAAACATCATGTTATTGTTTTAAGTGATGAAATTCATTGTGATATTACCAATCCTCAAAAAGAATATATTCCTTTTGCTTCCGTTTCAAAAACAAATTTAGAAAATACAATTATGTGTATTGCACCAACCAAAGCCTTTAATATGGCAGGGATGCAAACAGCCTGTATTGTTGTACCAAATGAAGTATTAAGACATAAAGTCAATCGAGGAATTAATACGGATGAAGTGGCAGAACCAAATAGTTTTGCGATTTGTGCCACAAAGGCAGCTTTTAATCAAAGTGAAGATTGGCTTAATGAATTAAATCAATATATTCAAAATAATAAAGATTATGCGATTTCATTTATTCAAAAAGAAATCAAAGATGTTTATGTAGTGCCTACAGAAGCAACTTATCTTTTATGGATCGATTGTCATAAGGTATGTTTAGATAGTGTTGAACTCACTTCTTTTATAAGAAAGAAAACAGGTCTTTATGTAAGTGATGGTCTAGAATATGGTGAAAATGGAAAAGCTTTTATTCGTATGAATGTAGCTTGCCCATTTGAAAGATTAAAAGACGGTTTAAATCGTTTTAAAGAAGGAATTTATTTGTATCAAAACAAATAAATCCTTTTTTTTAAAGAAAAACGTATGAAAAAATACAATATAAATAATAGGAGGATCAAAAGATGAAAGAGAAGATAACCATACCATTTTATAATGACCTATTATTTAAGTATTTTGTTTATGATAATGAAGATGAAGGATGCCAGTATATTCTAAAAAAGATTATTGAAGAAATAACACCTATTCGCTGTAAAGAACTTTATGTTATTAATTCAGAGTTAATGACACATCACTATCGGGAAAAAAGATCTATTTTAGATGTTAGAGTAAAAACACAAGAAGGAGAGTATATTAATATTGAAGTACAATCAGCAGGTTTATTTGAAAGTTTGCATCGAAGATTTCAATATTATGCTTTTAAAAATATTGCTTTACAAATAAAAAGTGGGGATGAATATCGAAAGTTGCAACCGGTATATCAAATAATTCTATATCATGAAGAAGATAAGGAATATCATGAATTAATAAGAAAATTTAGTATTATGAATAATAAATATCATGATGATAAAGGAAGTTTAATACATATTTATTATGTGTTTTTAAAAGAAATTGAAAAAATAGTTAAAGAAAAGGGAAAAGATCATTTAAATGAATTAGAAGAGCTTTGTTATGTCATTGAAAAAGGAAATGAATGTGATAGAATAAAGATGACAAAGGTGGGACAAATCATGAAAGAAAAATATGATAAGTTTATGGAAGATATGAACTTAAGAGAAGAAGCCTGGGCTTATGAAAAAGCTGAATTTGATAAGATGGCTCATTATGTCGATGGAGAAGCTAAAGGAAGAGCTGAAGGCAAAGTAGAAAAGTCAAAATCGCATGTCATAAAGCTCTATAAAACGAAATATCCAAATGAAGATATAAGTTGGTTAGAAAATCTCACAGAAAAACAATATGATGAAATCTTTGATATGTTATTAAATAATGAAGATTTAGAAGTAATAAAGAGAATAATAGGAAAGTAAGGTACGAAAAATCGTACTTTTCTTTTGCTTTAATATTGAAAAATAAATTATATTTCTTTAATATATTTTTGAAGAAAAAGGGGAGAAGTGAATGATTAAATTAATAGCAACAGATATGGATGGAACTTTTTTAGATTCTTCTAAAAGATTTTCAATGGAATTTTTTGATATTTTTGCTGAACTTAGAAAAAAAGGAATTAAGTTTGTAATTGCTTCAGGAAATCAATATTTCCGTTTATATCAAAAATTTTTACCAATTTCTAATGAAATGTATTTTATTGGTGAAAATGGGAGTTATATAGCTAAAGGAGCAAAACTTATTTCAACTAATACTTTAAAAAAGGAACAAGTACAAGCGGTTATTCAATTAGTAGAAAAACATCCTGAATTGAATATGATTTTATGTGGTGTAAAAAGTGCGTATTGTTTAAGTGAATTTAAACATTTAGAATCAGTTGTTCGTACATATTATTGTAATTATCAATTTGTAGAAAGTTATGATGAAATTGATGACGAAATTATGAAAATAGCAATCTATGATCCTAGTCATCAAATTATCCGTTATGCTGATGATATTGCTAGAGGATTAGATAAAGGTGTTAAGGCAACAACTTCAGGTAATGAATGGATCGATATTCAAAATGAAGATATTAATAAAGGGGTAGCTATCAAGTTATTACAAAAAAAATTAAATATCAAACCGGAAGAATGTATGGCGTTTGGTGATCAAATGAATGATTATACTTTACTTAAAGCGGTAAAATATAGTTATGCTATGGCCAATGCTGTTCCACGTATTAAAGATATTGCTTATGGCATTGCTAAAAGTAATGATCATCAAGGTGTTTTAGAGGTGATTAAACAAGAAGTATTGAATGAATTATAGAGTGTAAACTCTTACATTGAAAAATAATTCTTGACATAAAAAATAAATAATGACAATTCAAATTATTATGATATAATGAGGAAGTTATCGAAGGGAGAGTAGCGTATGAATATTAGAAATATAGCGATTATTGCCCATGTAGACCATGGAAAAACAACATTAGTAGACCAATTATTAAAGCTATCTGGAACATTAGAAGACCGTGAACAAATTAGTGAACGTGCGATGGATAGCAATGCCCTTGAAAGAGAAAGAGGAATTACAATTCTTGCTAAAAATACAGCAATTAATTATAAAGATTATCGAATCAATATCATGGATACACCAGGCCATGCTGACTTTGGTGGAGAAGTAGAACGTATCATGAACATGGTAGATGGTGTTTTATTAGTAGTAGATGCTTATGAAGGAACAATGCCACAAACACGTTTCGTTTTAAAGAAAGCTTTAGCTGCTAAAGTAAAACCTATCGTAGTTATTAATAAAGTAGATAGACCTGTAACACGTATTGATGAAGTTATGGATGAAGTCTTAGAATTATTTATGGAATTAGGCGCAGATGATGACCAATTAGAATTCCCAACAATCTATACTTCAGCTTTACAAGGGACATCAAGTTTAGATCCTGATATTTCAACACAAGTACCAAATATGGATTGTTTATTTGATATGATTATCAAAGAAATTCCTGAACCATTAGTAGATGTTGATGGACCTTTACAATTCCAACCAGCTTTATTAGACTATAATGATTATGTAGGGCGTATTGGAATCGGACGTATTCAAAGAGGTAAGATTCATGTTAATGAATCAGTCACTTGTGTAAGAGCTGATGGAAGCCATAGTCAATTTAGAATTCAAAAATTATATGGATTTATTGGATTACACCGTATTGAAATTGAAGAAGCAAGTGCAGGAGATATCGTTGCTATTGCTGGTCTTGCTGATATTGGTGTTGGTGAAACAGTATGTACAACTGGTCAAGAAGAAGCCTTACCATTATTACATGTTGATGAACCAACAATTCAAATGGTTTTTGGAACAAATACTTCACCATTTGCTGGTCAAGATGGTAAATTTGTGACTGCTAGACAAATTGAAGAAAGATTATTTAAAGAAACAAATAGAGACGTTTCATTAAAAATTGAAAGAATTCAAAATAGAGAAGAATGGATCGTTTCTGGACGTGGAGAATTACACTTATCTATTTTAATTGAAAATATGAGACGTGAAGGTTATGAATTACAAGTTTCTAAACCTAAAGCAATCATGAAAGAAATCGATGGTGTTTTATGTGAACCATATGAAGAAGTAACTATTGAAGCACCTGATGATTGTATTGGAGCGGTTATTGAATCACTTGGATATCGTCGAGGTGTCTTAGAAACAATGGATTCTCGTGATGGACAAACACGTGTTGTTTATACAATTCCATCAAGAGGTTTATTTGGATTTATGACAAACTTCTTAACAATGACAAAAGGATATGGAATTATCTCTCACTCATTTATTGATTACCGTCCAATGGAAGGTGAAACAGTTGGTAAGAGAAACTTAGGAGTTTTAATTTCAATTGATAGTGGACAAACTACAGCTTATTCACTTGGAAGTGTTGAAGATCGTGGAGTTATGTTCGTTGGTCCTGGTGTGGATGTTTATGAAGGTATGATTGTTGGTGAACACAGTAGAGATAATGATTTAACTGTTAATGTTACTAAAGGTAAACAAATGACAAATACACGTTCATCATCAAAAGATTCTACAGTTGTTTTAAAAAGACCTCGTCAATTTAATCTAGAATCTTGTTTAGATTATATTAATGAAGATGAACTTGTAGAAGTAACACCAAATAATATTCGTTTAAGAAAACGCTATTTAACTGAAAACGAAAGAAGACAACAATATAGAAAAAATAACGGATAAGAAAGAGCTCATTCGAGCTCTTTTTTAAATTTGACACTAATTTGTGTAATATAATTTTGTGGATTTGCTTCAGTAAGTTCATCAATTAAACTTTCATCATAAGCAATATCATCTAATACTAGATGATTTTTTTTAGCATAATCTAAAAAAAGATGATAGGATTGATAAGATGTTTCATAAGTTCCTTTATGATAAATAACTAAATAATTACCAGAAGGTATAATATCATAATTTTCATCTTCTAGTTGATTATCTAAAATTGTGTAATAATATTGATAAAATGTTTTCTTTCTTTTTGACTTTAACATTTTTTTCCATTCAACCATTCCACTAATAGCATGTCCTAAGGAATGGTTTTGTTTTTTTCTATATTTAATATGTTCTCCTAAAATTTTATACTGATTGATTTCTTTACTATTAAAAGGAATATAATCACTTTTAATAATTTTAATCTCATCTCGATATTCGATATATACCATATCTGTCAATATTTGATTAGCTTTGGTAATAAGTTGACATTTTGTTTCCATCATATTGATCATTTTATGATAGGTAGTAATAATCTCTTTTAAAGTATTAATCTTATTAGAAAATAATTCATACGTACTTTGAGCATTACGATGTTCAATATAATCTTTGATTTCTTCTAAAGAAAGTCCTATTTTTTGAAGAGACTGTATAGTAGCTATAATGTCTAATTGAGACATTAAATAAAATCTATAGCCTTTTTCGTTTTTATATGCAGGTAAAAAGATACCTTTTTTTTCATAAAAAATTAAAGTTTGACGACTCACTCCTGAAATACTTGCAAATTCTGTTGGTGAAACATAAAAATTATCCATTTTTTAGCCAATCCTTTCCTAAATTAAAAAATTCACAAATAACACTTGATTGTATAGTTACAATATAGCATAAAATAAACGTAGAGTTAAGAAACAGGAGGAAAATATGTTAGAAGTCAATAATTTTTTTCATGGAACACGTATTGTAGAAGGATATGGTGTTTTAAATGAAACAGGGAATGAAGTAAAAGCATTAGGATTTAAGAAAGTGTTGATTGTTACAGATGATTTTTTATCTAAATCAGCTCATTATCAAGTATTAAAAGAAAGTTTAGAAAAAGAAGAAATTGAATATTTATTAGAAACAAACGTAAAACCTAATCCAAGAGCAGAAGATTGTGATGCAATGGCAAAAGTTGCTATTGAAGAAAAGGTAGATGCCATCATTGCTTTAGGTGGAGGGTCAGCAATGGACCAAGCAAAAGCAGTTGCTGCAATTGTTACAAACGGAAAAACAACTGTTGAATGGGGAGATGTAGAATTAGAACATTCAATTTTACCACTTATTTGTATTCCTTCAACTGCAGGAACAGGAAGTGAAGTTACATGGTGTGCAGTCATTACAGATACAGCAAGAATGTATAAAATGACAGTTGGGGATCCTATTCATATGATTCCAACACTTGCAATTTGTGATCCAACAATTACTTTGGATTTACCACAATCACTGACAGCATCTTGTGGAGTGGATGCTTTAACACATTGTATAGAAGCTTACACAGTTAAAGTTCATCAACCAATTACAGATGCGCTTGCTTTAAAAGGAATTTCATTAATTGCTCAAAATTTAGAAAAAGCTTATGTAAATGGTCATGATAAAGAAGCAAGAAGAAATATGATGATAGCAAGTACAATAGGAGGTATGTCATTTATTAGCTCTAATGTTGGTGCTGTTCATGCCTTTGCTGAAACAGTTGGTGCATGGTTTGATACACCACATGGTGTCGCTAATTCTTTATTTTTACCATATATTATGGAATACAACATTCCTGCATGTTTAGATAGATTTGTAGATATTGCTGATGCTTTAGGTATTGAAAGAAATGGTATGAATGATCAAGAGTATGCATATAGTGCAGTTCAATATGTAAAAGATTTAAATAGAAGATTAAATATTCCTAAAATTAAAGAAATAAAAGGGATTACTGAAGATAAGTTTGATGCAATTGCTCAAAGATCAGCAGATAATGTTTTATCAAATGATAATGCAAGAGAAATTCATAAAGAAGATTACTTAGAATTATTAAAAAAAGCTTATAAAGATGAAGGAGAAAAAGAAAATGCATAAGATTAAAAAAATTGTTGATTTATCATGGGAATTTACAGCTGATACACCAATTTATCCAGGAGATCCTGAACCATCAGTTACTGTAGCAACAACTTTAGAAAATGAAGGTTATAATTTATCAACATTAGTAATGGGAACACAAACAGGTTCACATGTAGATGCCCCTTATCATTTTTCTAATGAAGGAGCAACAATTGATCAAATGGAGTTAGATTTCTTTTTAGGAGATGCTATTGTTGTAAGAGTCACTGATAAAAAAGCTGAAGAAGCAATTACAATGGAAGATATTGAACCTTATAAAGAACAAATTACACCTGGTAAAATTGTTTTATTTAATACAAATTGGTATAAAAAAAGAGGAACAGAAGAATTTTTCCATCATCCTTATGTTAATGGAGAAGTTGCTCATTATTTAGTAGAACAAGGTGTTAGATTTATTGGAATTGATACAATTAATGCTGATCAAACAGGTGGAACAGAATTCCCAGTTCATGATTTATTTTCTGAAAAACGCTTAATGATTGGAGAAAACTGGGCTTATTTTGATCGAATTGATTTTGAAAATCCTTATATTATTGCTATTCCAATGAAAGTTGTAGGTTGTGATGGTTCACCAGTAAGAGCAATTGCTGTTGAGTGGGAGGATTAATGATGGATAAAAAGATTATTCTAGGATATACACGTAGATTACTTGCAATTATTCCTTCTATTTTCTTTTGTGCTCTAGGGGTCGCTTTACTTGTTTCACCAGAATGGGGAAGCGATCCTCTTACTACTTTTGAAATAGGACTATCTAATGTTTTTCATGTTCAATTAGGAACAGCAGCACTTGTTTTTGAAGGAATTGTTTTCTTTGTATTTTTAATTATTAGAAGAGATTTAGTACATTTAGGAACATTAGCTTGGTGCTTTTTAATAGGTCCATTTGAAAATGTTTGGTTAGATTTTTTAGCACCAATATTACCACCTGTAGATGCGATGTCATTTGGTTTAAAAGTAGGTTGCATTATTGCTGGATCTTTAATCATTATCCTTACTCTAGCCTACTATATTCCTATTGGTCTTGGATATCAATCAAGTGATATTTTTGCTTTTGCAATGGCTGATTTATTACATAAGAGTTATGGTATAGGTTTATCAGTTTCTTATTGTATTTTATTTGCCTTGGGAGTTTTTATGGGAGCTTCTTGGGGGATAGGAACACTGATTGCAGTTTTTGTTTATGGACCAGTTATTGATCAATTATTACCTTATTTTAAACCTTATACTTATAAGATAGCTGGGATGACAGATGAAAAAGATGACTAAAAAACAAATGTATTTGTATGGCTTACCTGGTCTTGCAACATTGTTTACATTTACAATGTTTACGACTTATGGTTTATATTTCTTTACAGATGTTGTAGGACTTTCAGGAAGTTTTGCAGGTTTTATTATGACTATTGGGACTGTTTGGGATGCCATTACAGATCCTCTAGTAGGAATGATTTCTGATGCAAGAGATCCTCAAAAAGGACGAAGAAGACCATTTTTAATTGCTTTTGCCATTCCTTTTGGAATTGTTACATGGCTTTTATTTACGTCATGGAATTTTGTAGAAACCACACAAAAGATTTATTTTATTGTTGTTGCCATTTTATTTTATACATTTCAAACATTAATAGATATTCCTTATACATCTTTAAGTGGTGAAGTTACAAATGATTATGATACTAGAAGTCGATTAGCCACTATTAGAACATTTTGGGCTATCGTAGGGGTTGCTTTAGGAAGTGGTATCATGGCATATACTTCTTTTTTAGCTCCTTTTGTAGGAAGTATAAAGAATGCTTGGTCTGTTTGTTTTGCTATTTTTGGTTTTATTTGTACAATCAGTATTTTAATTGGTTGGAAAGTTTCTAAAGGTTATGAAAATCAAGAAGTCATCATTAAAGAAAAAGTAACTTTTAAAGATTTATTAAATGGACCATTAAGAAATAAAGCTTTTTTACATTTAACAGCAGCATTTATTTTTGCTATTTTAGCACAAGCTGTATTTTTAGGCGTATTAGTTTATTACCTTACTTATAATTTACAATTAAATAATATGCAAGTGTCGATGGTCAATATTATTATGTGGATTGTTGCTTTGTTTTGGGTGTTTCCTATTAATAAATGGTCCATCAAATATTCTAAAGCTAAAGCTTGGTGTATTTCGATGGGGATTTGGTTTGTATGTATGATTGTATTTCCTCTATTTATTTTAAAACCAAAATCAGCTATTGGTCCTGTTATCATGACAAGTATTTTAGTAGTTGGACTTAATGCTTTATATCAAGTGATTTATGCAATGATTAGTGATTGCGTAGAAGTTGATTGTTTGATAAATAAGGTTAGAAAAGATGGTATTTTTTATTCAATGGCTACTGTTTCACAAAAAATAGCAGCAGCTATTGGGGTAAGTATCTTAGGAAACTGTATGGATAAAATTGGTTATAATGGTCAATTAGCAACCCAAAGTTTAGCAACACAACATGGAATTGCTCTTTTATTTATAGGTGTGACGTGTATGTGTTTACTTTTATCTATTATTTGTATGATGACAAATCCACTTACGAAAAAAAGATATCAAGATGTTTTAGAAGCTTTAAAGAAAAAAGAACAAGGTCAAGAAATTAATATTGAAGAATTTAAAGATTTGTTAATAATAAAGATGAAAAGATAGATTTTGAATAAAAATCTATCTTTTCTTTATAAAATAGAAAACATCAAGTATAATATGTTTGAAGAAAGTAGGGGATAAAATGATAGCAGGTATAGAAGTTAATCTATCATTAATTTTAAACATTATTCGTACAATTATTGATTTATTATTAGTGTGGTATATTTTATATTTAGGAATTAGTATGTTTAAACAAAATATGAGAACGATGCAGTTATTTAAAGGGGTTCTCATTATTTTGTTAATTAAATTAGTAACAAGTGTTTTAGGACTTTCAACAATGTCTTATTTAGTAGATACGGTTTTGACTTGGGGAATTATTGCGGTAATTGTAATCTTTCAACCAGAAATTCGTTCATTACTTGAAAAAATGGGACAAACTAAAAGAGATTATCATATGGAACGTTTATCAAATGATCAAAAGGAACATTTGTTAGATGAAATTGTTGATTCAGTGACAAAGTTATCAGAAACACAAACAGGGGCCTTGATTACTTTTGAAAGAGGACAATCTTTAATAGATTATATTAATACAGGAACTAAAATCAATGCCGATATTAAATCAGAATTATTTAATACGATCTTTTGGGAAGGAACACCTTTACATGATGGGGCAGTTATTATTAAAGATGACCGTGTTGTTTGTGCAGCTGCCTTTTTCCCACCAACTCAAAAGGATCTTTCACCTATTTATGGGGCAAGACATCGTGCTGCTTTAGGAATAAGTGAAATTACTGATTCATTAACAGTTGTAGTTTCTGAAGAAACAGGGACGATTTCTTTTGCTATCAAAGGAGAACTTATTAAAATTCCAAGAAAGGAATTAAGAGCAAGCTTAGTTAATGAACTAGGTTGGTTTAAATCAGAAGATGAAGAAGGTGATGAAGATGAGTAAAAATAATCAAGAACATCGTGATTCAACAACTGATTTTTTCTTAAATTTTATTTCAAAAGAAAAAGAAAAACCAAAAACAGAAGAAAAACATATCACTCCTCAATCTATTAATGATGAAATAGATTTAAGGGGAAGAGCTTTTGTAAATGGTGCTATTAAAGTGATGAATTTTATTAATTCTACTTTAGATAGAATGTTACAATCAGGATTATCTTTAAAAATATTATCATTTATTTTAGCAACGATTTTACTATTTACAGTTAATGGAGGTAATTTTGAAAATTTATTTTCAACACCTAATTCAGGAGATTATATTCAACAAGTCCCTGTGAAAATAGAAAATTTACAAGATGATTTTGTTGTTGCTGGAATGCCAGAGACTGTAAGTGTAGGCTTAGTTGGTCCTTCTATTGATATTTATAATGCTAAATTGATGAAAAATTATGAAATATATGCTGATTTTTCGGGAATAGGGGAAGGCGAACAGACAGTAGAATTGAAATCAAGAAATTTCTCTAATGATTTAGAAGTTCTCATTGTTCCTCAAACAGTAACGGTAACAGTTTCACAAAAGGTAACTAAAACGTTTAGTTTAGGATATCGTTTTAAAAATGAAGATAGCTTAAAGGATAAACATTCTGTTTCAGTAGATAGTATTGAACATAGTGAAGTAGAAGTAAGGGGTTCACAAGATAATATTGATAATGTTTATTCTGTTGAAGCAATTATTGATTTAAAGGGAGTGACAGATTCGTTTACTCAAGAATGTAAAGTAAAGGCTTTTGATCGAAGTGGAAAAGCTTTAAATGTAAGTGTTATTCCTTCAATTGTTAAAGTGGATTGTTCATTGTCTAATTATAGTAAGACAGTTCCACTTGTACCTGAATATACAGGAAATGTGGCTAATGGATATGCAATAGATCAAATGACTTTTTCAAAAGATAAAGTAAAGATTTATGGTGATGAAAGTAAATTAAAGGATATTAATAATATTAAAGTTAAAGTGGATGTAAGTGATTTGGAAGAAGGTCGTACATTTAAAGACTTAAAATTGTTAAGTGTTTCAGGAGTTAATAAGATGTCATTTACTAAAGTGGATGGAACAATTACGCTTGTTCCTTCTGAACAAAGACAATTTACGGATATACCAATTCAAATAAAAAATGGCAAAGAAAGCAATGTTTCTATGTCAAGCGATACATGCAATTTAACAGTTATTGGTACAAGTGATCGTATTAATGCTCTTACAAATGATGACATTAAGGTCTATGTAGATGTCGTTGGGTTAAAAAAGGGTCGACATAATGTGAAATTAGAAGTAGAATTAAGTGACGAAACTTTAACATATCGTTTAGATAGCGATGAACAGATTCGCGTAAATATAAAGAAATAGGAGAGATTTAAAATGGGAAAATATTTCGGAACAGATGGCTTTCGTGGGGAAGCTAATAAAGATTTAACAGTTGAACATGCTTATAAAGTAGGAAGATACATTGGGTGGTATTTTGGAAGAAATAAAGATCATGCTCAAGTTGTTATTGGGAAAGATACAAGAAGAAGTTCTTATATGTTAGAATATGCACTTGTTGCTGGACTTACAGCAAGTGGTGCAGATGTTTCTTTAATGCATGTAACAACAACACCAAGTGTTGCTTATATTACAAGAACAGATGGTTTTGATTGTGGAATTATGATTTCTGCTTCACATAATCCATATTATGATAATGGAATTAAAGTTTTAGATTGTAATGGTCATAAAATGGATGCGAAGGTTGAAAATTTAATTGAACAATACATTGATGGTGAAGTAGATGAAATTCCATTTGCTACAAAAGATGAAATTGGATGTGCAACAGATTATTCAGTAGGTAGAAATAGATATTTAGGATATTTAATGTCTATTCCTACACGTGCTTTTAAAAATATTCGTGTTGGTTTAGATTGTGCTAATGGTGCTAGTTCTAATCTTGCTAAAAGTGTTTTCGATGCTTTAGGAGCAAAAACTTATGTGATTCATAGTGAACCAGATGGTTTAAATATTAATACAAACTGTGGTTCTACACATATTGAATCATTACAAGAACTAGTAAAATCTAAAGGATTAGATATTGGCTTTGCTTATGATGGTGATGCTGATCGTTGTTTAGCCGTTGATGAATTTGGAAGAGTTATTGATGGTGATTTAATTCTTTATGTTTGTGGTAAATATTTAAAAGAACATGGTGAATTATCTAATGATACAATTGTTACAACAGTTATGTCTAACTTAGGTTTATATAAAGCGTTAGATAAAGAAGGTATTAAATATGAAAAAACAGCTGTTGGAGATAAATATGTTAATGAAAACATGGTGAAAAATGGTCATTGTATTGGTGGAGAACAATCAGGACATATCATTTTCTCTAAACATGCCACAACAGGAGATGGTATTTTAACATCTTTAAAAATTATGGAAGCAGTTATTGAAAGCAAAAAAACATTAGCTCAATTAGTTGAACCTGTAACAATTTATCCTCAATTAATGAAAAATGTATATGTAAGAGATAAAAAAGAAGCTCAAAATGATGTTGAAGTACAAAAAGTCATTAAAGAAGTTGAAGATAAGTTAGGTGATGAAGGACGTGTTCTTGTTCGTGAATCAGGAACTGAACCGGTTGTACGTGTTATGGTTGAAGCGAATACAAATGAAAAATGTTTACAATCTGTAGATTATATCATTTCTAAAATGAAAGAACGCGGATTTGTTATTGAAAGATAAAATCACATATTATCACAAAATATTGCCATATATTATGGCAATATTTTAACTATAATAGGTCATAATAGAATAGGATACAAATGAGGTGAAGAAGATGTTATTTAAAATTAATATTATAGATGATGAAAAAAATCTAAATGATTTGGTAAGAACTTATTTAGAAAAAGAAGGCTATAGTGTTTGCTCATTTTATACGTATGATGAAGCTTTACTTCATAAAGATGATGATGTACATCTATGGCTTATAGATATTATGTTAGATAAGGCAAGTGGTTTTGAATTGTTTAATGAAATAAAGGCAAGTAAGCCTAAAATGCCAATTATATTTATGTCAGCTAGAGATCAAGAATTTGATCGCATTATTGGTTTAGAAAAAGGCTCAGATGACTATATTACAAAACCATTTAATATTAAAGAAGTTATTTTAAGAATTAATAATTTATTAAAACGTGCTTATGATAATCCATCTAAGATACAAATAGATGGTTATGATATTGATTTAGAAAAAAGAAGAGTCTTCTATAACAATAATGAAATCATTTTAACAACAAAAGAATATGATCTACTTGTTTACTTTTTAAATAACAAAGGATTAGCTATTTCAAGAGAACAAGTTTTATCAAAAGTATGGGACGAAAATTATTTTGGTAGTGATCGTGTCGTTGATGATACACTTCGAAGATTGCGTAAAAAAATGCCAGAAATTAATATTCGTACGATTTATGGATTTGGATATCGTTTAGATTAATGCTTACGAAATATTCTTTACAAAAACAACTTGTTATTATTTTTTCAATTATTGCGATAGGTGTTTTAGCAATTCTATTGCCTATTATTGATAACAACTTAACACATGTTATTGATAATGAAATGTATGATGTTTTGACACGCTCACAAAATGATTTTTACTCATATGATTTTTCTCCTGATTATGCAGGTTCAGATAAACAAATTTATCATTTTACTTATAACATTAATGAAGATACGCTTACAACAGCGCAAAATATTTCTGCTAAGAAATATCAAATATTAGATTATGTTTTTCAAAATGATCTTTATAAGATGGTTAAGAAAAATAAAAAGAAATTACAAGAAAAGGTTAAAATGCAAGACCAAACAGTATATTATCAAATTGTAAAAGCGGATGATTCTAATTATATTATTTCACTTGTTTATAGTGATTATTCTAAAACATTGATTAATAATCTAAAGGATCAAGTTATTGATATCTTTTATATTGCTTTTTTAATTATTGGACTTGCTTTGTTTATTTGGGTTTCATCTTTAATAAAACCATTGAAACTTATTAAAAATTATATAGATGATATAAAAAATGATAAAGAAAGTGAATTGCATATTCAAAGAGAAGATGAGATAGGTGTTTTATCTTCTTCATTAATAGAAATGAAAGAAGAGATAGATCGACAAAATGAAATTAAAGAAGAAATGATTCATAACATTTCTCATGATTTAAAAACACCTATTGCTTTAATTCAAACATATGCTCAAAGTATTAAGGATGATATTTATCCTTATGGAGATAAAGATTCATCAGTGGATGTTATTTTAGAAAATACAGATCGGTTAGAAAAGAAAGTAAAAAGTTTATTATATTTAAATCGATTAGATTACATAAGTGGACAAATTGGAGATGAAACATGTTCAATGAAAGAATTGATTGAACATATTGTTTTCCAATTAACAGCTATGCATCCACAAATAGAAATTATTACGGATTTACAAGGTTCATCTTTTAAAGGAAAAGATGATTATTGGCGTATTTGTATTGAAAATATTATAGAAAATGCTGCTCGTTATGTACACCATGAAATTAAAATTATTTTAAAAGATCAATATTTAGAAATATTTAATGATGGTGAACCTATAGATAATTCAAATCCTGAATCTTTATTTCAACCTTATGAAATAGGACATAAAGGACAATTTGGTTTAGGATTATCTATTGTTTATAAAACAGTAACAATGTATGGATATAAAGTTGAAGCTGTTAATAGAGTTGATGGTGTAAGTTTTATTATTCAAAAGAAAGATTAGTCGAATGATTAATCTTTTTTTTAAAAAGTGTTGCTTTTTTTGATAAAGAGTGGCACTATTTTAGAGTTATCAATTCTCAAAAATAGAGAAAAAGAGTATAATAAACTTTAAGGAGTGAGTAAAGATGAAAGTTGTTGTTGCTGCTGGAGGAACAGGTGGACATTTATACCCTGCTCTTGCATTAGTTGAATATATAAAAAAACAAGATCCAAATTCAAAATTTTTATTTATTGGAACAAAGGATCGTTTGGAATCTCAAGTTGTTCCCCAACTTGGATATGATTATGTTGGTTTAAATGTTAAAGGATTAGCGGGTAATCCTTTAAAGAAAGCTCATGCAGCTTTGTTATTTATTAAATCTATTGGAAAAGCAAAAAAAGTTATAAAAAAATTTAATCCTGATATTGTTGTTGGTTTTGGTGGATATCCAAGTGCTTCAGCTTTAGAAGCTGCTGCAAGTTTAAAAATTAAAACGATGATTCATGAACAAAACTCGATTATTGGTTTAACAAATAAAATTCTTATAAAAAAAGTAGATAAGATCATTTGTTGTTATCAAAAAGCGTATGAAGAATTTCCTCAAGAAAAAACACTATTGCTTGGAAATCCTCGTGCAAGTGTTGTCAGCCATGAAGTTCCTAAAGATATTTATGATAAATATGGTTTAGATAGAAATAAAAAAGTTGTTACGATTGTTATGGGATCATTAGGATCACAGACAGTTAATCAAACGATGAAGGAATCGATGAATCAATTTGTTGGTAAAGAATATCAAGTACTTTATGTTACTGGGAAACCTTATTATGAATCAATGAAAGATTATGAAAATGAAAACGTAAAAATCATCCCTTATGTTGATGATATGCCTTCTTTAATGCATGCGACAGATCTTATTGTTTCGCGTGCAGGAGCCAGTACCCTTGCCGAATTAACAGCTTTAGGCGTACCAGCTATTTTGATTCCTAGTCCTTATGTAGCAGCAAATCATCAAGAATATAATGCACGTGAATTAGAAAATAATCATGCTGCTAAAATGATTCTTGAAAAAGATTTAACAGGAGAAAAATTGATTTCTACAATTGATAGTGTTATTAATGATCAAACTGCACTTCAAATTTTAACAGAAAACGCTAAAAAGTTAGGAAAGCCAAATGCAGTTGAAGATATGTATCAAGAAATTATTTCGATGTTAGGAGACTAATGATGAAGTTTGAAAAATATTATGAAGAACTTAAACAATTAGATGTTGGAACAGTTCTTAAAGATGAACCGTTATATAAACATACAACTTATCGTGTAGGTGGGCCAGCAAAATTATTTATAAAAGTTCAAAATGTCGATGAGTTGATTGAAGTGATAAAGTATTGTCGTAAGCATCGTATTCAACTTTTTGTTATTGGAAGAGGTTCAAATTTATTATTTTCAGATAAAAGTTTTGAAGGAATTATTATTTCCCTTGAAGATATGAATCAATACCATGTCAATGGGAGCGAAGTAACTGCCCAATGTGGTGTTACAATGATTAAACTTGCTTATGATTGTGCTAAAATTGGTTTGAGTGGTTTTGAATTTATGGGAGGAATTCCTGGAAATATCGGTGGTGGTATTTTTATGAATGCAGGGGCCTATAAATCATGTTTAAGTGAAGTTGTTAAATCAGTAAAAGTATTAGATGAATGTTTAAAAGTGGTTGAATTATCTAAAGATGAAATGGATTTTTCATATCGACATTCCATCATTCAAGACCATCCTAAATGGATTGTTTTGGAAGCTACTTTTGTTTTGGAAAATAAAAGTGTTGAAGAAATTAATGAAACTTTAGATAAAAGAAAAGAAAGAAGAATGTCTACGCAACCTTGGAATAAACCAAGTGCAGGAAGTGTTTTTAGAAATCCAGAAGGTGCAGCTGCATGGAAATATATTGATGATGCAGGTCTTAGAGGTTATGAAATTGGTGGAGCACAAGTTTCTCCAAAACATTCTAACTTTATTGTAAATAATGGTTATGCTTCTGCTAAGGATATTCATGATTTGATTTTTTATGTCCAAAAAACAGTTCAAGAAAAGTATGGTGTTTTATTAAAACCAGAAGTACGTTTTATTAATTGGGAGTCTTAAGATGACAACGTATGTATATAATGAACATGATGAAAATCAAGTGTTAACAATAAGAAATAAATTAAAAAAGAAAAAAAGAAAAAGAAGAATTAATTTTGTACTTATTGTTTTGTTTTTGATATTTTTAGTGATTTTTTTATTTGGAGATATGTCTAAAGTAAAAAAAATAACTGTTTCAGGATGTCATTTGACTTCTGCTGAAGAGATTATTGAACGATTACCGGTTAAATCAAAACAAACTTATTTTTTTAAAGTAAATAAAAAACAGATTGAAACAGAGGTTGAAAAAATGATCTTTGTTGAAAAAGCAACTGTAACGAAAGATTTGATAGGGAATATAAAGATAAGAATTAAAGAAAACAATGCTTCTTTATATGGCTATATTAATAATATTTTATATGTTGCAGATCAAGATGGAATTTTTGAACAAGATCAACAACAAAAATGGATTTCTTATGTACAACGTTGTCCACAAATGATGAATTTTGACGAAGAACATTTCCAATCATTTGTGAAAGCATATGTCAAATTACCATCAGTTGTTCAAAATCAAATCTCTAGTATTGTCTTTGAACCTGATGAAAAAGATCAAACCAAATGTAAGTTGGAACTTGATGATGGTAAGGTTTTTTATGTACGTATTGAAGACATGGAAAAACAACTTACATCAACAAATTATTACTTGGTTATTCAAAGTTATCCTGATTATAAATACTATGATTATTTAGGAAAAAATATCTATGTATACAATTAAATAGTGTATGAAAAAAGCTACGTGTTTGAAACTAAAACCTTTAAATATCGTAGCTTTTATGATAATATAATGGTATATGTAGTAAGGGGAGATAGACATGAATGAAGTTTATGCAGTATTGGATATAGGTAGTGCTTCAATTGAATTGTTAGTTGGTGAAATTATCAATTCTAATTTACATGTTCTTTTTTCTAAAAAGGTCCCTAGTCATGGTGTAAAAAAAGGCATCATTGAAGATGAAAATTTATTAGTAAATGATATCAAAGGAGTTGTTCAAGAAGCTAATGATTTTCTAGATGGAGAAATCAAAGCAGTTGGTCTTACAATCCCTACTATTCGTTCTAAACTTTATCAAAGTAATAGTAGTGTATCACTTAGTGATCATGATAAGATTTCTAAGGATGATATTGTAAGAGGTTTGAAACTTTCTACTAAATTCAAAAAATCTCATGAAGAAGAGGTGGTTTGTGTAATACCAGTTCGCTTTAATGGTGATTTTGGAATTAGTCAAGTACCTCCTATAGGAGAAGCTTCAAGAAATTTAATTATTGATACATTGATTATTACTTCACAAAAACAGATTTTATATCCATATATTATGGCTGTTGAAAAGGCAGGTTTAGAAATTATGGATATTTGTATCAATGCCTTTGCGTGTGCAAAGGAAGCTTTTGATGCAGTTTATCTTCAAGAAGGTGCATTGATTATTGATATGGGATATAAAACGTCAACAATATCTTTCTACAAGGATGGATATTTAAAATATTTAACAGTATGTTCAGTTGGGGGTTATAATTTGACTCGAGCAATTGCTCAACATTTACAAATTTCTATGAATCAAGCTGAAACATATAAAGTCAAATATGGTTCTTTGGATTATACTGTTGGACAAGAGGATATTATTCATACAACTGAGCTTCCAGATGGTCGTAAAGATTATACACAAAAAGATTTTGCGGGTATTTTAGAAGAAGCTGCAGTTGATATGTTAAATGTTATTAAAGAAAAAATGGGTGTTATCGATAATGGACAACATTATGAAACACTGATTGTTGGTGGCGGAGGAGAACTTGAGCTACTAGATAAAGTTGCTGGTCGTGTTTTAGAAGGTCCAGTGAGAGTTTATCGTCCAGATATTATTGGCATTAGAGATATGGCATTTGTTTCTTCTGTAGGAATGATTTTTTATATGTCTGATCGTGCTAAATATCTTGGTCCTTATGAAACATCTGTTGTTTTACCGGATATTTCTAATACAATGGCTGTGAGATTTAAAGGACTTACGAAAGTAAAAGATACAAAAGAGAAAACTGGAAGATTTAGTAGACTACTAGATACTTTCTTTGGTGAAGAAGAATAGATAAAAGAGAGGGTAAATCATGAACGAAGAATTAGATTTTGAACAAGTTGCAAAAATAAAAGTAATCGGTGTTGGTGGCGGAGGAAACAACGCTGTTAACCGCATGGTTGAAGAAGGCGTTAGAGGAGTAGAATTCTTTGTCGCAAATACAGATGTACAAGTATTACGTCGTTCGCCTGTAGAAAATAAAATTGTTTTAGGAAAAGATTTAACAAAAGGTTTAGGAGCAGGAGGTAATCCAGAAGTAGGAAAGAAAGCTGCTTTAGAATCTGAAGGAGATATTAGAACTGCCCTTGAAGGTGCAGATATGGTTTTCATTGCTGCTGGTATGGGTGGTGGAACTGGTACTGGTGCAGCACCTGTTTTCGCTAAGATTGCTCGTGAATTAGGAGCACTAACAGTAGGTGTTATTACTAAACCATTTACTTTTGAAGGAATGAAACGTAAAAAACAAGCAATCGAAGGTATTGATGAATTACGTTCTAATGTAGATAGTATTATTGTGGTTTCAAATGACCGTTTATTACAACTAATTGGTGGACGTCCAATGCAAGAAGCATTTAGAGAAGCTGATAATGTATTAAGACAAGGTGTTCAAACAATTACTGATTTAATTGCTGTTCCTGCATTTATCAACCTTGACTTTGCAGATATCTGTGCAGTTATGAAAAATAGAGGAAATGCGTTAATTGGTATTGGCATGTCATCAGGAGATGATAAAGCAAAAGAAGCTGCAAAACGCGCAATTTCTTCACCTTTATTAGAAGTTTCCGTAGCAGGTGCTAAAGACGCTATTATTAACGTTACAGGTGGACCAAATATTTCATTATATGATGCTAATATTGCTCTTGAAACAATTACTCAAGAAGTTGGAGATGACATTAATACTTATTTAGGTATTGCTATTAATGAAAACTTAGATGATGAAATTATTGTTACTGTTATCGCAACAGGATTCGAGGAAGAAAAGGAAGAAGTAACTGTCCAACCTTCAGTAGCAAGACCTTTAGGTGAAGAACCTCAAACTTTTGAATCATATGATGATGACGAAGATGATGATGGTTTTCCACCAGCATTTATCAAAAATAGAAGAATTTAATAAGATGAGCTAACGATGTTAGCTCATTTTTATAAAGGGGGAAATTTAAATGAAAATTGGATTTATAGGATTAGGGAATATGGCCGGGACAATTTGCCAAGGTCTTATTAAAAGTGATTTTATTGATGGTAGTGAGGTATATGGATATGATATAAATAGTCAACAGCTGATGATGTTTGAACAAGATTTTGGTATTCATGTATGTTCAAGTGAACAGGACGTTGTTAAAAATTGTGATTATTTGGTGATGGGGGTCAAACCAAATGTCGTAGAAAGTGTTATTTCAAAAATAAAATCAGTCATTGATCAACAAGTGATCGTTTCAATTGTTGCTGGTTATGGAAATGATAAATATGAAGAATTATTACCGGGAACACATCACTTAACAATTATGCCAAACACACCAGCTAAGGTATTAGAAGGAACGACTTTATTTGAAAAAGACAATACTTTAACAGCTGAAGAATTAAATTATGTACAAACAATGTTTGAAAGCATAGGTGAGGTTTATCTTATTGAAAATTATCAAATGGTTGCCGGTGGTGCTTTAAGTGGTTGTGGACCAGCTTTTGTTTATATGTTTATTGAAGCTTTAGCAGATGGTGCAGTCTTAAATGGTTTGCCTCGTGATTTGGCTTATAAGCTTGCCAGCCAAACTGTTTTAGGAAGTGCAAAAATGGTTAAAGAGACGCAATTACATCCAGGTATTTTAAAAGATCAAGTTTGTTCTCCAGGTGGTATTACGATTCAAGGTGTTAAGGCTTTAGAAGAAAATAATTTTAGAAACGCTGTGATGGAAGCAATCGATCGTTCAAAAAAATAATGTGTAGAAAGTATGGATTTTTGTCCATACTTTTTTAAATGTCCAATCTTTTTTGACATCTTTTTTACTTGCCATCATATATGATGATAAAGGGGTAAGCAAGATGGAGGTCTATGTTGAATTAACTTATTGTATGAATGGTATCTTATTTATCATGACTTATGAAATGATTTCATTATTGCTTAATATTAATTGGTCATTTTTGAAAATCCTTTTCTTGAGTTTTTTAAGTAATATATCGATTGTTCTCATTTATATAGACTATTTACCATATATAAGTTTTTTATACTGGATTGTCCTTTTTTTATTTATTTTTAAAAAACAATTTTTCTTATATTTTCCAGTTTTTTTAATTGTTTATTTTTCAATACTATTCTTTATCAATACCCTAATAAAAGAATCATTTATATACAACGGAATCTTGATTACTCCCATAAATTATAAAGATATAGTTATTGTTGTTATGACATGTGTTTTTTTAATTATTGAAACAATTTATTTAATTTATACAAAAAGAAAAATAAAACAAAAAGATGATCTATATGATGTAACACTTATTTTTAATAATAAGATTTATCATTTTTCAGGGTTTTTAGATAGTGGTAATCATGCAAACTATCTAGGTTATCCACTTATTTTTATTAAAAAAAGTAAAATTGATACTTATCAACAATTAGATACATTGATTATTGATGGCTTAAAAAAAAGAAAAATAGATATTATTTTAGTTGATCAAGTTTTAGTAAATAAGCAATCTTTAAGAAATGTTTATATAGGTGTATTGGATGAATTAGATTATGATTGTTTATTAAATAAAGAATTGATGGGAGGGATTATTTGATGTGGCAAATGATTAGACAGTTTTTAAATACAAAACAGTATCTTTATTATATAGGAAGACATGATATTTTACCGCCTCCTTTAAAAGGTCAACAAGAAAAGGAAATAATTGAAAAAGCAGTTTCTGGGGATCAAAAAGCAAGAGATTTATTGATTGAACATAATTTAAGATTGGTTGTTTATGTTGCTAAAAGATATGACAATAGCGCCAATTGTCCTTTGGAAGATTTAATTAGTATTGGCACAATTGGTTTAGTAAAAGCAATCAATACTTTTAAGGCAGATAAAAATATTAAACTTGCTACGTATGCTTCAAGGTGTATTGAAAATGAAATACTTATGTACTTAAGAAAAAATAATAAGATTCGTTATGAGATTTCTTTAGATGAACCTTTAAATATTGATTATGATGGTAATGAGTTATTATTAGGAGATATCGTAGGAACTGATGATGATCTTGTTGAACAAGAAATGTTGAAAAGTGATCAAAAGAAAATTTTTTATGAAGCTTTAAAAGAATTAAATGAAAGAGAAAAAGAAATATTGATTTTAAGATATGGTTTATCTAATAATGATGAATTGACACAAAAGGATGTTGCTGATTTATTAGGTATTTCACAATCTTATATTTCTAGATTAGAAAAAAAGATTATAAAAAAATTAAGAAGTCAATTAAATTATGATGAAGTGAAATAGTATATTTTTCTCAAAAAAAGCCACACTAATTTTGGTGATTATTGTGGAAAAAGAAAGTTTTATGAGCGCTATCCCTATTCAAAAAACACTTTCTAAAGAAGAATTATATACTTTGATTCAAAATTATCAAAAGAATCATGATCAAAAAAGTAAAGAAATGATTATTCTTTCTAATACAAAATTAGTGTTATCTCTAATGAAAAGATTTTACCAAAAATCAAATCATTATGAAGATCTGTTTCAAGTAGGCATCGTTGGTCTAATAAAAGCAGTCGATCATTTTGATACCAATTATCAATTACAGTTTTCAACGTATGCAGTTCCTTTGATCATTGGTGAAATGAAACGTTATTTAAGAGATAATACACAAGTTAAGATTTCTAGACCAATCAAGGATTTAGCTTATGCTATTTTAAAAGAAAAGGAAAAATATTTAAATCAATATCAAAGAGAACCAACGATTCAAGAATTATCACAAAATTTAAATATTGAAAAACAAAATATTATAGAAGCAATGCAATCTACTCAAAGCATTGCTTCTTTCCAAGATGCTGTAGGAAATGATGATCAAAATGAATTATCATTATCAGATATTATCTCACTAGATCCAGAAACATTGAAGCATTATCATGATCACCTTGATTTAAAAAATGCCTTTGATTGTTTAAATCAAAGAGAAAAGAAAGTAATTCAAGAAAGATACTATCAGGGTTATTCGCAATGTGAAATAGCAGATGAGCTTTTTGTATCACAAGCGCAAATTTCTCGAATTGAAAAAAAAGCTTTAGAAAAATTACATAAAAAATTAGTCTAAAGCATATTTTATAGGGGTGATCGTATGAGATTTGTATCATTACAATCAAAAGATGTGATTAATGTTTATGATGGTAAAAAAATAGGGTATATTGCGGATATTGAATTAGATTGGTGTCAAAAATGTATACGTGCTTTAATTGTCGAAAAAATGAATTTTTTTCATTTTTTTTGTTTTTTTAAAGAGCCTCCTGTCTTAGTTATTCCGATTGAATGTGTGATTTCTTTAAAAGGCGATGTGATTTTAGTGAATATTGAACAGGTTTAGCTAGATTTCCTTGTTGATACCTTTGATAATCAATAAATGTATGGTATAATATTGAGGAAATAAAAGGAGGATGACTTCATGGGTTACGGTGAAAAAGTAAAAAAATGGTTTTTTGATGAAGATGGGGATGGAGAAGATATTGCTGAAGATTATGATGCTGTAGAGGTTGATACTGAACCTAAAACAAGCTTATTTGAACAAGCAAAATTTTCTAAAACAAGCGAAGCTGTGAAATCATTAAATATGAATAAAGATAGTCATTTAGTTTTATTTGAACCACGTTCATTTGGAGAAACTCAAGATATTGCAAATTATTTAAAAACAAAAAAAGCAACAGTTGTTAATTTACATCGTTTACAAAAAGATCAAGCTAAACGTGTTGTTGATTTCTTAAGTGGTGTTATTTACGCTATTGAAGGTGACATTCAAAGAATTGGACCAAAAATTTTCTTATGTACACCTCGTAATATTTCTGTTGCAGGAACAATTGATCTAGATGAAGATGAACAAGAAGATTAAAAAGTATGGTTTCCATACTTTTTTAAGTTATGTTTGAACATTTTAAAGGGGAAGAAGTCTTTGTAAAAAAGGTACTTGATTATTTGGATCAAGTACAATATAAACAAAGACTTATTTTAACGCAATTTTTAGATCCGTATCATCAATCAATTGTTAAAAGTGTTATTGGGCATCAAGATGAAGTTCAAGTTTTAGAAAATGGTGGTTTTATTCATAGTGAAAGTCAAAGAATGATTATTGCTCCTTATTTTTATGAAATAGAAAAGGAAGATTTTGAAATCGTTGTTTGTAAGATTATTTATGCAAAAAATTTTGAAAAATTAACACATCGAGACATTTTAGGTGCTTTAATGTCTTTAGGGATTAAAAGAGAGTTATTTGGAGATATTGTTGAAAAAGACAAAGATTTTTATTTAGCTGTTGATCGACATATTTATGAATATTTAAAAGATCATTTATCAATGATTAAAAGAAGTAAAGTAAAGTTTGTTGAATGGGATGAAGAAATAGAAGTAAAAAATGATTATTTAGTAAAATCATTTATTGTATCTTCATTTCGATTAGATAAAATCATTTCTTCTTTTTATAAAATTTCAAGACAAAAAGCAGCAGAATTTATTCGTGCTGGTCATGTAAAAGTTAATCATAAACCGGTTGAACAAATAAATTATTTATGTAATAATAAAGACATAATATCATTCAAAAAGCATGGTAGAGTGATGTTTGTTGATTGTAATAAACAAACACGCTCTGATAATTATGTGGTTGAAGGGTATTTTTATAAGTAGGGAGTGAACATGATGTCATTGAAAAAACAAGTATTTGGTTATAATAAGTCACAAGTTGATGAATTGATCAATGAAAAAGATAATGAAATAAAACAGTTGAATGATCAAATTAAAAAATTACAAGAAGATTATCAACAATTAGAACATCAAAAATCATTATTGCAGCATCGTGTAAACATCCAAGAACAAACAAATGAAGAAATTGCACGTCTTGCATTAAAAGAAGCAAGCGAACTTATTGACAAAGCGAAAAAGAATGCTAATATGATACTGAGCGAATCGCTAGAGTATGTTCGTTCGTTGTCTGGTGAGATGAGCGACTTTAAGGCGCAAGCTGTTAAATTTAGAGCTTCGGTAGAAAAAATGTCAAAAGATATCCTTGAGTCTATTGATCAATCTGAAGTTTACAATTTAATTAATGAAGATAAATACGATGAAGGAGACAGTTTATAATTAGAGTTTTAAGAGAGCTGATGGTTGGTGTAAATCAGTAACAAAGATTATAATGTATCACTCTGGAGTAGCCCTTTGAATTAAGTAGAAGGTGACGTTAATCGCGTTAAGATTTCAAGAGCGTATGAAAATACGAATTAAGGTGGTACCGCGATCACATCGTCCTTAGGATGATGTGTTTTTTTATTTTTAAAGAGAGGAAAGAAAAAATGAATTACAAAGACACATTATTAATGCCAAAAACTGACTTTGAAATGCGTGGAAACTTACCAAAAAAAGAACCTAAGTATGTAGAACGTTGGCAAGAAAACGACATGTATAACAAAGTTATCCAACAAAACGAAGGAAAAGACAGCTTTGTCTTCCATGATGGTCCTCCATATGCTAATGGAAATATGCACATGGGACATATGTTAAACAAAGTCATCAAAGACGTTATTTGTCGCTATAAAAATATGAATGGTTTCTATACACCATATATTCCTGGATGGGATACTCATGGTTTACCAATTGAAAATGCTATTCAAAAATTAGGTGTTAATCGTAAAGAAATGCCTACGGCTAAATTTAGAGAAAAATGTGATGCTTATGCTCATGAACAAGTAAATAAACAAATGGAACAATTGATCCGTATGGGAACATTTGCGGATTACAAACATCCTTATTTAACATTACAACATGAATTTGAAGCAAGACAAATTGAAGTGTTCGCTAAAATGGCGATGGATGGATTGATTTTCAAAGGATTAAAACCAGTATACTGGTCACCATCAAGTGAATCTGCTTTAGCTGAAGCTGAAGTTGAATATCATGATATCAAATCACCAACAATTTTTGTTAAATTCCAAGTTAAAGATGGTAAAGGAGTCTTAGATAATGATGTTAATTTCGTTATTTGGACAACTACTCCTTGGACAATTCCTGCTAACTTAGCAATCTGCTTAAATGCTTCTTATAACTATGCATTAGTAGAAACTGAAAAAGGAAAATTAATTGTCTTAGATACTTTAGTTGATGAATTAATGGCTAAATTTGAAATTACTGATTACAAAGTTGTTAATCATTATAAAGGATCTGAATTAGAATATATTACATGCCAACATCCGTTATATGATAGAGAATCATTAGTTATCTTAGGAGATCACGTAACAGCTGATTCTGGTACTGGATGTGTTCATACTGCACCTGGATTTGGGGCAGACGACTTCTTTGTAGGTCAAAAATATAACTTACCAGCTTATTGTAACGTTGATGAACATGGTTGTATGATGGAAGATTGTGGTGAATGGTTAGCTGGTCAATATGTTGATGACGCTAATAAAACAGTAACTATGAAATTAGATGAAATTGGAGCTTTATTAAAACTTGAATTCATCACACACAGTTACCCACATGATTGGCGTACTAAAAAACCTATTATCTTTAGAGCAACTGATCAATGGTTCTGTTCATTAGATAAAATCAGAGATAAATTATTGAGTGAAATTGATAATGTTAACTGGTTAAATGAATGGGGACACATCAGAATCTATAACATGATTAGAGATCGTGGAGACTGGTGTATTTCACGTCAACGTACTTGGGGTGTACCAATTCCTATTTTCTATTGTGAAGATGGAACTCCAATTATTGAACAAGAAGTATTTGATCATATTTCTGAATTATTTAGAGAACATGGTTCAAATGTTTGGTTTGAAAGAGATGAAAAAGATTTATTACCTGAAGGATATACAAATGAACATTCACCAAATGGTATCTTCAAAAAAGAAAAAGATATTATGGATGTATGGTTTGACTCAGGAAGTTCACATACAGGTGTGATGGTAGAAAGAGGATTTAATTATCCAGTAGATCTTTATTTTGAAGGTAGTGACCAATATCGTGGATGGTTCAACTCATCATTAATTATCGGTGTTGCTGCTCATGGTAAAGCTCCTTATAAAACTGTCTTATCACATGGTTTCGTATTAGATGGTAAAGGAAATAAAATGTCTAAGTCATTAGGAAATACAGTAGATCCTATTAAACTTGTTAACCAATATGGTGCTGATATCGTAAGATTATGGGCTACTTCTGTTGCTTATCAACAAGATGTTCGTATTTCTGATGAAATCATGAAACAAGTGGCTGAAGGATATCGTAAAATCCGTAATACCATGAGATTCGTTTTAGGTAACTTAAATGACTTCAAAGCAAGTGATTTAGTAGAAATCAAAGATTTACCTGGTGTTGATCAATATATGTTAGCTAAATTAAATGAATTAATGAAAGCTTATGATGAAGCTTATGCAAATTATGATTTTGCAACAGCCAACCAAGAAATCTTGAATTACTTTACAAATACTTTAAGTTCATTCTATATGGATTTCACAAAAGATATCTTATACATTGAAGATGCAAATTCTCCACGTAGAAGACAAGTTCAAACTGTTTTATATCATCATGCTAAAACAATGATGAAATTATTATCAACAGTACTTGTATTTACTGCTGAAGAATTACATGATCATTTCCATTGTGATGAAACTAAAGCAGAATCTATCTTCTTAGAACCAAAATATGAATTATTTGATATTGAAAATGAAGAAGAAGTTTTAGCTTATTTTTCTAAATTTATGGAAGTAAGAAAAGATGTTTTAAAATCTATGGAAGGTTTAAGAAATGAAAAATTAATTAAATCGAACATGGAAACAAAAGTAACATTATCTTTAAAAGATGAATATAAAGATATTGCTAACTTAAAAGATGATTTAAAACAATTATTTATTGTGGCTAAAGTTGAATTAGTTGATGATACAACTTTAGAAGAATATGAAACTAGCTACATTAAAGTTGAAAAATTCAACGGTGTACAATGTCCAAGATGTTGGAACTATTTCGATGAAGATGAAATGAATGGTGAATTATGTTCACGTTGTGCAAGTGTAGCTCATCGTGTAGCTGAATAGCAGATAACAGGATGTATCGAAAGATACATCCTTTTCTTTTTAAAAAACAATTTTGTAATGAAAAATAAAGCGAACTGTGTTATTATTTACGAGATTGTAGGTGAGGGAGTATATGAAAAAAGAAATATTAGGTAAATGTATGCTATTAATGTCTGCTCTTATTTGGGGAAGTTCTTTTATTGTTATGAAAAATGCTGTGGATTTTATTTCTCCATTTACGCTATTATGTATACGTTTTGTGTTAAGTACAATTTTCATTTCTATTTTATTTTTTAATAAAATAAAAAAAATCAAAAAACAAGATCTATTAGGTGGTTTTTTAGCAGGGCTAGCCTTATTTAGTGCTTTTTCAATTCAAACATTTGGTTTGCAATTGACAACACCTGGTAAAAATGCTTTTTTAACAGCCGTTTATTGTACGATTGTTCCTTTATTAAGTTGGCTTTATTTTAAAAAGAAACCCGATAAAGCACAAATATTTGCGGCTATCCTTTGTTTTATTGGAGTTGGTTTTGTTTCTTTAGATAGTTCCTTAAAGGTGAATTTAGGTGATCTTTATACTTTGATTGGTGGTTTTTTATATGCTGTTCATATTATTGTGTGTGAAAAAGCAATGAAAAAGACATCTCCAATTATTATTACTGCCTTACAATTTGCATTTGCTTCTATTTTTTCATTTATAGCAGCCTCTTTATTTGAAGATATTTCAGTTGTTTTCCATATTGATTCAAGTATTTATCTTCAAATCTTATATCTGGCATTTTTTGCAACTACATTATGTTATTTATTTCAAAATGTGGGACAAAAATTTGTTAATGAAAATATAGCAGCATTATTATTAAGCTTAGAATCTGTTTTTGGAGTTTTCTTTTCCATATTATTTGGACAAGAAATAATGACACTTCAAATTGGATTAGGATTTATGATTATTTTTATTTCGGTTTTGATATCAGAAACAAAGTTATCTTTTTTACATAGGGGAGGAAAACAATGATTAAAAAATTACTTACAATAACTTTATCATTGATGATGATTTTTACATCATTCGTACCAGTTTTCGCTGAAGGGGAAGAAGTCAATATTGTAGGACAATATGGAATTGTCATCGATAAAGATACCGGACAAGTTTTATACAATAAAAATGCCCATGATAAAATGTATCCAGCAAGTATTACAAAAATTTTAACATGTATTGTTGCTATTGAAATGTTAGATGATTTAGATAAAACAGCCACTATTACTCAAAGTGATATAGATACAGTTTGGGAAACAGGAGCTACTTCTGCAGACTTTACTGTCGGAGAAGTTGTCACTTATAGAGATATGTTGATGGGAGCAATGTTACCTTCAGGTGCAGATGCTTGTCGTGCTCTAGCTAATAATACGTGTGGTAGTCAAGAAAAGTTCGTTGAAAAAATGAATCAACTGGTAAACAAATTAGGGTTAAAAGATTCTCATTTTGTAAATACAACAGGAATTCATGATGATGATCATTATACAACAGCTTATGATATGGCTAAAATTACCCAATATGCTTTAAAAAATAAAAAATTTGTTGAAGTCTTTGATAGATATCAATATACGTCAAGTGATGGTCAACATCAATGGGTCAAAAAAGTTATTTATAAAAGTAAAAGAGACCATATTGATACATCAATGATTGAAGGCTGTAAAAGCGGTTACACAAGTAAAGCCCAAAGTACTTTATCTAGTTTATTGAATATTGATGATCATCATTATGTTTGTGTTGTTGGCTTTTCTAAAAATAGTGATGGTTATAATCATTGTACAGTAAACGATACCCTTGCTTTAGGTAATTATGTAAAAGATCATTATTCAGTTGCGAATATTATTAAAAAAGATGCAAAAATGAATTCTGTTAAAATAAAAAATGGTCAAACAAATAAAGTTGATGTCATCACAGAAAAAGATATCGAAGCTGTTTTACCAAATAATTACAATCCATCTGATTTAAAATATAAATATCATTTAAAAGATTTAACAGCTCCTGTTAAAAAAGATCAAAAAGCAGGAACAATGGATGTTTATTATCGAGATACTAAATTAGAAACAATTTCACTTAATACAACACAAGCAGTAGATGAAAGTGGTTCTGTTGTTTTTATGAGAAAAATGAAAAATGTTGTTTTACCATGTGTAATGGCAGTTGTCATCATTCTTGTGGTTTTATTATTAGTAAGAAAAATCATGATTAAACAAAGACGTAAAAAAAGACGTCAACAAAGAAATCGTAGAAAGTAGGGAAACCTACTTTTTTTACTTATATATGCTTAATTATTATATGTATATATAAGTAAATATATTGACATATACTTATATATACGTATAATATAAGCAAGAGGTGAGTAATATGACTTATAAATGCGTATTTAGTGATATTGATGGAACATTATTGAATTCAAAACATCAAATAAGTGAAAAAACAAAAAAGAAAGTACAACAGTTAGCTATACAAAATATTCCTTTTATTCTTGTTTCAGCGAGAATGCCTAAAGGAATGCATTATTTTTTAGATGAATTACAAATAAAGGCACCAATGGTAAGTTATAGTGGAGGTTTGATTTTAGATGAAAATCAAAAAGTTATCTATTCAAAAGGATTTTCAGTAGAAATGGCGAAAAGACTTTATAAATATATTAAATATTATTATCAAATTCCTGTTAGTTTTTATGTTGAGAATCATTGGATGGTCGATGAAATAGATGAAGGAATTGAAGAGGAAAGTATTATTACAGGGTTAAAACCTGAAAAATTGGATTTAAATGGAGTTAAAAAGGTTCATAAATTATTAGTGATTGCTGAAGCAGGAATTGTTGATCGTTTAGAAATGAGCTTAAAAGAAAAATTTAGTGGTTTAAAGATTTATAAATCAAAAGATACTTATTTAGAAATTATGGATGAATCGGTATCAAAATCCAGTGCAATTCAATTTTTATGTGATAAAATGAAAATAGGTCTTCATCAAACAGTTTCTTTTGGAGATAACTATAATGATTTAGATATGCTTCTTTTAACAGGAAAAGGATTTGCGATGGCTAATGGAGCGCAAGGTGTTTTAGAAAGTATTCCAACACATACGCTTTCTAATGATGAAGATGGAATCGTTTATGCATTAGATAATTTAGTAGGTGAATAAGGTGTATCAAGAAGAAAGAATTTATAGAATATTAGAAATATTAAAAGCTAAAAAGACAATGACAAATCAAGAAATTATGGATCAATTTCATATTTCTAGAGATACAGCAAGAAGAGATATTGTTCGTCTTGTAAGTGAAAACTTAGCTGTTAGAACACATGGTGGTATTACTTTAAATGATGTACATCAAATTGGAAATTATCAAACAAGAAAACAAGAAAATGAAGAGATAAAAAATGAAATTGGCAAAACTGCTGTTTCTTTGATTGAAAATAACAAAGTGATCTTTTTTGATACTTCAACGACTGTTGCAGCTTTATGTCAATATGTAGAAAGTGATATAGAAGCTTATAGTCATTCTTTAGATAATATTGAAATATTATCGAATCATTGTTTATGTCAGATGATTGGTGGAACTTACTTTAAAAAGAATCGTTATATGTATGGAAGTCAAACGTTGAATATGATTGATCAAATTTATTTTGATTTAGCTTATGTAGCAGCAGCAGCTGTGATGGAAGATGGTGTTTATGTTGAAGAATTTGAAGATGCTATGATTAAAAAAAAGGTAGCAAGTCGAAGTCAAAAAGTTTGCTTAGTTGTAGATCATAGTAAATTTAATAAAAAAAGTTCTTATAAAGCTTTAGCTTTTCAAGATATTGATGTTCTTGTTGTTGATTGGTTACCTGATACTTATCGAGAAAAGATAGAACAAGCAGGATGTCAAATAATATATACAAAAGAAAAGTAGATTCGCATGAATCTACTTTTTAGCAAGCATTTTATCAAAAAAATAACCAATTACTCTAAAAATCATGGCTAAACCAAAGATAGATAAAGCACCAATTGTTTCATATTTATGGAAAAGGAATGTACATAAAAAATATGTAATGATTCCTAATGCTGCTCCTAAACCTGTTAATAATGTCATGAAAACATCTTTTTGTTGTTGTTTCATAATTTCACCTCAAGAACTATTCTAACATAACAAAAACCAATAAACAATAAATAGAAGTTGTGCTATAATCTAGATAAAGTGAAAGGGGAAGTCTATGTATAATACGTTGATTTTTGATTTAGATGGAACACTTGTAGATTCAATAGAAGATTTAGCTTTATCTACAAATATATTAATGGAAGAAAATCATTTTCCTACCTATGATTTAGATACATATAAACAATTTGTAGGAAATGGTGTTGATAAATTAATAGAGCGTGCTTTACCTGAAAAATATAAAAAAGATGTGAGAAAATATCGTACACGTTTTGATGAAATTTATAAAGAAAATTGTTTAAAACATACAAAACCTTATTCAGGAATGAAAGAATTAATTGATGAACTTTATCATCAAGGGTATAAATTAGCAGTTGTAACGAATAAACCAAAAATAAATGCAGTAACAATTGTAAATCATTTATTTCCTGGTAAATTTATGTATGTTTTTGGAAATACAGTTTATCAACCAAAAAAACCACATCCTTGTTTAGTACAACTAGCTATGCAGTTAATGGAAAGTAATAAAAATGAAACATTGATGATTGGTGATAGTAATGTAGATATTGAAACAGCCATCAATGCTAAAATTAAATCTGTAGGGTGTGAATGGGGCTTTAGAGGAAAAGAAGAACTTGTTCAAGCTGGAGCAACTTATACTGTTTCTAAACCAAGTGATATTAAGGACATTCTAAAATGATTGCAGTATCGAGATGTTTAATTGGTGAAAATTGTACATATGCTGGAAAGAATAATCTTTGTAAGGAAATAAAGGAACTTTATGATCAAGGTTTAGTGTTACCACTTTGTCCAGAAGTCTTAGGTGGTTTACCAATTCCTAGAACACCTTGTGAAGTTATTGGAGAAAAAGTGATTGATCAAAAAGGAATTGATCGTACAAAAGAATATACACAAGGTGCTAAAATTGCTTTAGATAAATGTTTAGAAAAAAATATTAAAATAGCTGTTTTAAAAGCTAAAAGTCCAAGCTGTGGAAAAAATCATATTTATGATGGAACATTTTCACATCAGCTTGTTGAAGGTGATGGTATTTTTGTACAGGTGTTAAAAGAAAAAGGAATTGCAGTTTATAGTGAAAATGAAGTAACAGAGGTTTTAAAATTAATAAATGGAGGAAAGTAAAAATGGGACATATTTTATGGGTAGAACCTGTATTTAAAGAAATGATTTGGGGAGGAAACCAACTTAAAGAAAAGTATGGTTATGCTATACCAAGTGATCAAACAGGAGAATGTTGGGCACCTTCAGCTCATCCAAATGGTGATAATAAAATCAAAGAAGGAGAATTTAAAGGTCAAACACTTTCAAAAGTCTTTGATGAACATCGTGAACTTTTTGGAAATAT
>NZ_JAOQJR010000006.1:131289-187931 GCF_025566905.1 [Clostridium] ammoniilyticum | reverse complement strand
TTAGCAAAACGTGGAGGAGCACATTATTCAGATGCGGCTTGTGAAACAATTGCTTCTATTTATGGAAATAAATTATCACATATCGTTGTAACAACTAAAAATAATGGATCTGTCCCAGATTTACCAGCTGACTGTGCAGTAGAAGTTTCAGCATATATTGGTTCAACAGGAGCAAGAGCTATTGCCTTTGGACCATTACAACCAGCTCAAAGAGGATGGTTACAATGCATGAAAAACATGGAATTATGTGTTGAAGAAGCAGCTGTAACTGGTGATTATGGATTATTAATGCAAGCATTCATTTTAAATCCACAAACAGTATCAGGACAAAAAATGGTGAATGTTTTAAATGAATTATTGATTGCTCATGAAAAATACTTACCACAATTTGCAGATAAGATTGCCGAGTTAAAAGCAGCAGGTGTTACCATCAAAGATGATGTTGCACGTGAATTAACTGAAAAAGGTTTATAAAAAAGGCGGAAGCCTTTTTTATTTTATGGTATACTTTTACAGGTGATTATTATGGAAGAATTTTCAAGAACAGAATTATTAATAAAAAAAGAAGGAATAGAGGCCTTACAAAACAGTACCGTTGCTATTTTTGGTGTTGGTGGTGTGGGTGGTTTTGTCGTTGAAGCACTGGCTCGAGCTGGTGTAGGGACACTTCATATCATTGATCATGATACGGTTTCTATTTCGAATCTTAACCGTCAAATTATTGCGACACATCAAACAATAGATCAAAAAAAAGTAGAAGTTATGAAAGAACGTATTATATCTATTAATCCACATTGTCATGTTTTAACATATGATGATTTCTTTTTACCTGAAAAAGTTGATCATTTTCCCTTTGATGAGTTTGATTATATTGTAGATGCTGTTGATACAGTAACAGCTAAAATTAAATTGGTAGAAATAGCACAAGAAAAAAAGATTAAAATTATTTCATCGATGGGGACAGGTAATAAGTTAGATCCAACAAAGTTGGAGGTAACTGATATTTATAAAACATCTATTTGTCCACTTGCTAGAGTTATGAGAAGGGAACTTAAGAAAAGAAAAATACCTGCTTTAAAAGTTGTTTATTCTACAGAAAAGCCCATTGAAACAGATGCACCTGTAAATCCTGAGACACATAAAAAAACACCTGGTAGTATTTCTTTTGTACCAAGTTGTGCAGGTTTGATCATTGCAAGTGTTGTTGTAAGAGACTTACTACATATAAAGTAGAAAGAAGGTGAAATTCATGAAAAAAGTAACTTTTGCGATTTTAGCACATGTTGATGCTGGAAAAACAACATTATCTGAAGCAATGCTTTTTCATGCAGGTGTTATTAAAAAAATGGGAAGAGTTGATAAGGAAGATTCTTTTTTAGATTATGATACACAAGAAAGAAAAAGAGGTATTACTATTTTTTCAAAAGAGATCTCATTTATGTATCGAGAAAGTCAAATGACTTTTTTAGATACACCTGGGCATAATGATTTTAGTTGTGAAATGGAAAGAACGTTACAAGTGTTAGATTATGCTATTCTTGTTATTTCGGCTAAGGATGGTATACAAGCGCACACAAAAACAATTTGGAAATTATTGCAAACTTATCAAATTCCTACTTTTATTTTTGTTAATAAGATGGATAGTACGTACTCAACCAAAGAGCAATTATTACAAAATATTCAAAAAGAATTAAATGAAAATTGTTTTGCAATTGATGAAAACTTTTATGAAAACATTTCTTTATTAAATGATGAATTATTAGAAAAGTATCTTAATCAACAAATGAAACAAGAAGATATTCAAAAAGTTATTTCTTTAAGACAAATGTTTCCTGTATTCTTTGGCTCAGCGTTAAAAGATGAAGGTGTAGAAGAATTTATGGAAGCTTTAGATTTATATACTTGTCAAAAAGAAGCTTTAGATATTTTAAGTGGGATTGTTTTTAAAAAGACATTTCATAAACAAAAAAATTTAACGCATTTAAAAGTAACAGGTGGGACTTTGCATGTTAAAGATGTTATTAGTGAAAGTAAAGTAGATGAATTAAGAATTTATACAGGACAAGGCTATCAAAGTGTTCAAAGTGCTTCAACAGGTGATATAGTGGCTTGTTTGGGTTTAGATGAGTTACCTATTGGTTTTACATTTGGAAATCAAAAACAGACACAACAAAATATTTTAAAGCCTTTTATGTCTTATCAAATTTTACTTCCTGATGATATTGAAAAAAGTAAAGCTATTGAACAAATACTAAGTATTGGTAAAGAAGATCCAAGTTTACAATTTGAATATAATCAACGATTAGGAATTCTTTCAGTTAAAATTATGGGAGAAATTCAATTAGATACTTTACAAAATCTTATTTTGGAACGTTATGGATTTTTAATTCATTATGATGAAGGAAGAATTACTTATTTAGAAACGATTTTGGATAAAGTTGAAGGAGTAGGTCATTTTGAACCCTTACGTCACTATGCTGAAGTGCATATCTTATTAGAACCTTTAGAAAGGGGCAAAGGACTTGTGTTTGAAAATCAATGTCAAAGAAATACTTTACCGCTTAATTTTCAAAATCTTGTTTTAACACATATGCAAGAAATTCAACATCTTGGTGTTCTTACAGGATCGCCTATTACAGATATGAAATTGACTCTTGTTACAGGAAAATCCCATTTAAAACATACTGAAGGCGGAGATTTTAGAGAAGCAACCTATCGAGCAATTCGACAAGGCTTAAAAAAGGCAAAATCTCTTTTATTAGAACCTTATTATGAATTTGAGATGATTGTAGAAAATCATATTTCAAGTAAGATTATTTATGATTTAGATACATTTCATAGCGATTATCAAATAAGTTATGAACAGGATTTAACAATCATTAAAGGAAAAGCACCTGTTCGTTATTTAATGACTTATCAAAAGGATTTTCTTTCGCTTACAAAAGGTAATGGGAAGCTGTTCTATCAAATGGCTGGTTACTTTGAATGTCATGATCAAGAAAAAAATATTCAAGAAATTGGCTATAATAGTGAAGAAGATGCTTTATTTCCTACAGGTTCTATCTTTTGTAAACAGGGTGCAGGATTTTATGTCCCTTATGATGAAGTAGCAAATTATATGCATTTACCTTATGTATATCAAAAAAATAAACCACGTCCAGTTACAAAAAATTATAAAGTCGATGATAAAGAGTTAGAGGAAATATTTATTAGAACATATGGACCAATTAAAAGACGACTTTCTAAAGAAATGAATCGTAAAATAGAAAAACAGGTTGAAGAAAAAAAGACAATTTTACCAGAATGTTTATTAGTAGATGGATATAATATTATTTTTTCGTGGGATGAATTAAATGAACTTGCTAAAACAAATTTAGACCATGCTAGACATCGTTTAATAGATATTTTGAATAATTATCAAGGTTATCGAAAATGTTTGCTGATTGTTGTTTTTGATGCTTATAAAATTAAAAAGAATATTGGCTCAATTGAAAAAAATGATAATATTTATGTTGTTTATACAAAAGAAGCGCAAACTGCAGATAACTACATAGAGAAAGTAACACATGATTTATCACAAAAATATCGTGTTTATGTAGCTACTTCAGATGTTTTAGAACAAATTATTGTTTCTTCTAGAGGGGCTATGCGTATTTCTGCAAGAGAATTCGAATTATTGGTTAAAGAAACACATCTTCATGAAATTGAAGAATTTCAAAGAAAAAATAAGCAAATGAAAAATTATTTATTAGAGGATTTAAAAAAGAATTAGCAGTCAAATGACTGCTAATTTTGTATATCATGATGTACATAGTAACTTTCATCATCAATGCCTAAAAATTGATAACCTTTTTCTTTATAATATTGGATGATAGAAGGAAGAGCAGCTACAGTTGTATCTTTAGCATCTGTATCATGTGCTAAAAGGACAATATTTTGATGTGTTTCACTTGTAGCTTGTTTAATGATTGTTGCAGTTGGGATATGATTGCCACTTGCATCTGTTGTATCACCATTCCAGTCATAATATTGATAACCTTGTTTAATGACTTCACGTGTTAATTGAGACATGATACCATGACAATAGTTTTTAGAAATACGATTAGAACTTCCTCCTGGAAAACGAATATAGTGGACTTGAATACCAATAAGTTGTTTAACCATTTGTTTTATTTTTTTAAGGTCCTTGAAATAAGCATCCTTAGAGGAATAAATATCTTGATATTCATGCAAATAACTATGCAAACCAATAGTATGTCCTTGTTTATAAGCTTCAATAATATATTGATTATATTCTTGATGACATCCTGTAACAAAAAAAGTTGCTTTAGCGTTGTATTTTTTTAATATTTTTAAAATGCAATCAGTATTTTGACTGGGACCATCATCAAACGTAAGATACACTATTTTTTTATTAGATTCTATATGTGTGCCAATTTCTATTTTTTTAACGACAGTTACTTTTCTTTTGAAAGTCGTTTGGTTATTGGAAAGGTCATTTGCTTTATAATAAATTGTATAGTTTCCAATTTGATTGGGATTAAAATCATTGGTATCAATTGTTAAATTGTATTGATTAGAATTATCCTTAATAATAATTCCTTTTTTTAAATCGTAAGATTTCCCTTTTTCAATTTTTAAAGATTCAGATTCTTTAATAGTTGGTTTTTTTGTATCAATCACTTCTATTTTCAAATGATATGTTTTTCCTTTAAAAAAATAAGTCACTGTATAATGTCCTAAAGTTTGATTGTTTAAATCATTTGCATTATAAGTGACGTCATTAATAGAACCATTTTTAACTTTTTTAATATATTTTTTATAATAAAATGGACTATTGATTTCAATTGTTGGATGATCAATAAATATAATCTTTCTTTGAAAATAAAAGTAACCCAGTATACTCATTATTCCTATTAAACAACATAATAAAAGATGTCTTTTCATGGCTTCCCCTCATATCAAAGATATGTAAATAATTATAAATGTTGAACTAAAATTTTTGAAATTTCTTCAAAAATAATTTGATCTTCTTTAGAAAATCTACTAAATGATGTAGAATCTAAATCTAATACACCATATAATTGATTTCCTTTTATAAGTGGAATTACAATTTCACTGTTGCTTTCACTATCGCAGGCAATATGTCCTGCAAATTGATGAACATCTTCTACAATAACAGTTTTTCGAGTAGATGCTGCTTTACCACAAACTCCTTTATCTAGAGGAATGTTAGTACAAGCAATTTTACCTTGGAATGGTCCTAAAATAAGTTCATTGTTTTTAAATAAATAAAATCCAGCCCAAGAGATATCTTGAAAATTTTGCATAATAAAAGCAGATGTATTGGCTAGAATTGAAATTTCTTCATTGTTACATTCAATTAAACCAATGTATTGTTTTAATAATAAGTCATTCATATTTTTACCTCACTTTATGGTATAGTATAAAATAAAGAAAGGAGTAAGGTCAAGGTGTTTGATATTTTAAAAGCAAAAGAGAGTTTTATAAATTATGTGCGTCAATTTGATTTAACGAATGATAAAATTCATTTAAAACTTGTTCATACATTGGAAGTCGTACATACAACTGAATATTTATGCTACCATGAAAATATTACAGGTGTTGAAAGAGACATAGCCTATTTAATTGCTTTATTGCATGATATAGGACGTTTTGAACAAATAAAACGTTTTAATAGCTTTGATGATCGAAATATTGATCATGCTAAATTAGGGGTGCAGGTTTTATTTAAAGAGGGGATGATTAGAAATTTTATTGATGATGATCAATATGATGAAATTATCGAAAAGGCGATTGCTTATCATTCTTTATACAAAATACCAAATAATTTAGAACCCTCTTTATTAAAACAAGTTCTACTTATTAGGGATAGTGATAAATTAGATAATTTTCGAGTAAAAAATATAGAATCAATACAAACTTTGTTTAGTATTTCAGATGCTGACTTTTATAGTCAAAGAGTTTCTCAAAATATTTTGAAAGATATTGAAAATCATACTTTGATTTTAAAAGAAAATAGGCACAATGAAGTAGATATGTGGGTTTCTTATATGGCTTTCGTATTTGACTTAAATTTTAAATCAAGTTATTTGTTTATCAGAGAAAATGATTATATACATAGGAATATGGAACGTTTACATTTTACAGGAAATTTAAAAGAAGATATGTTATTTGTTGAAAAAACATGTCAAAGTTATATTGAAGAAAAATGTAAGTAAATAAAAAGGACGTTTGTCCTTTTTATTTGTGTTTATTTCGTTTTCTTTGCAAGAATAAATAAGTATAATCAAATAATTCAAAATTCAATAAATAAATGACTTTTGAAAAAGTAACTAAAAACATTAAAGTAATAGCACCAATATAATCAATATTTCCTAATCCTAAAAATTGATGACCAACAATTAAAGAAATATATAAAACAATTTGCATTATATAGATTACAAAAATACGATAATGACTTAAGGGTGAATAAATATGTCTTAAACCATTATAATAACACCAACTTGTAAGTAAAACACAAATTGTTGAAAGCATTTCTTTTTCTAAACCTAAGACACGACCACCATTAACGATAATTGTTGAGCAAATAGCAATCATAAAGGCAAAAGGGAAGGCGTTTTTAAAGACTGTTTTTAAAAAATCACCAGACACTCTTTTGAAATTTGGTTCATAGGTCAAAAAGAAAGTCGGGATGCCTACACAACAAGCAGAAATGACAGTTAGTTGGATAGGTTTAAATGGATAACCATGTCCAAATAAGATCATTCCAATTGATAAAACAACTGAAAAGATTGTTTTAATTAAATACATTGATGCAGAAGCAGTAATATTATTAATGACACGTCTTCCTTCATTAACGATATGTGGCATGGCATTAAAGTTATTTTTTAATAAAACAATATGTGAAGCGCTTTTAGCTGCATCACTTCCTGAGGCCATAGCAATTGAACAATCTGCTGCTTTTAAAGCTAATACATCATTAACACCATCACCTGTCATTGCAACCGTATGGTTATTTTCTTGAAGAGTATTGACCATCAATTGTTTTTGTTTTGGAGAAACACGTCCAAAAATAGTATATTTTTCAATGGCCTCTTTTATTTGTTCATCCGATAAAGAAGAAACATCTATGTAATGTTCATAATTTAAAAGATGACAACGTCTAGCAATTGCTGAAACAGTAACAGGATCATCTCCAGAAATAATTTTAATATCAACATCTTGTCTTTTAAAATAATCTAATGTTGTTTTAGCGTCTTGACGAATAACATCAGATAAAATTAAAATTCCAATACATTTTAACTCTTTTATTAAAGTATTATCATTAATAGTTATTGGAGTATATCCAATACACAAAACACGAAAACCTTGAGAGGTATAAGTTTTAATTTTCTTTTCAATCTTAGAATCTAGATTTTCAAAAATAAATTGACTTGCTCCTAAATAAACGGTTCCAAATTCATTAAAAGAAACAGCGCTATATTTTCTTTGCGATGAAAAAGGAATAACAAAGAAAGGCTGATAATTTTTTTCTTTAGAGAAGTATTGATGAAGTGCTATAGATGTCATATTGCCATCTTCTAAACAATAATTCATATTTTTGATAATTTGATCAATATTAAAATGATCATCAAAACAAATAACATCATCAACTTTAAGCTTACCTTCAGTAAGCGTTCCTGTTTTATCTAAACAAATAGTATCCACACGAGCAAGAGTTTCAATGCAAAATAGATTTTGGACAAGAGTATTTTTTTTAGCAAGTCTTAGAACACTTAAAGATAGGGCGATTGTTGTAAGTAATACAAGTCCAGATGGAATCATTCCTAAAACAGCAGCTACAACTGAAACAACTGCATCACTAAATGGATAATGACCAATAAAATATTCTTTAAAAAAGAGTAAAATTGATAAAGGAATGATAATAATTGAGATAATTTTTAAAATTTGGTCAATCGATTTTGATAGCTCTGATTTTTTGCTTTCAAATTCTTTTGCTTGAGCGGTAAGCTTATGAATATAACTTTCTTTTCCTACATGAATTACTTTACAAATTGCACGTCCTGATGTAACAAAACTTCCTGAAAGAAGTGAATCACCATTGACTTTTAAAATAGCATCGCTTTCACCTGTAAGAAGTGATTCATTTGCTTCTATATGACCTTCTAAAAGTTCACAATCAACAGGTATTTGCATTCCTGTATTTAAAATGATGAGATCATCTTGAACAATTTCATCAACATTGATTTTAGATAATTGATTATCTCTTAAAACATCAATTTGTTGTTTTGTTAAAATACTTAACTGATCTAATGTCCTTTTTGCTTTTATTTCTTGATAACTTCCTGTTAAAGTATTAAAAAAGATAACAGAGATAAAAAGGGTATTACGATAAGATCCAACAAAAACAAGACATGCAAATAGTAGAATATTAATTAAATTGAAAAATGTAAAAATATTATTAAAAATAATTTCTTTATATGTTTTTGTTGTTTTACTTTCCACAAAATGAGTTTTCCCAAGTTGTTGCCTTTTTAAAACGTCTTCTTGAGATAGACCTGAGAATTCTCTATCAAATATTTTCATAACTATCACCTTGTATTCTATTTTAGAATACTTTTTGTCATTTGACAATCTTTAACAAAATAAGACAAGTAAATAATTGTATACAATTATACAAATTTGTGATATGATATTTCTAACACTATGATAAGGGGGCTTAAATATGAGTGAATTTATTGATTATGTATTTCAAAGAAGTACATCATTAAATAAAATTGACAATTCTTTATATTCTAAATACAACGTAAAAAATGGTTTAAGAAATGAAGATGGAACAGGTGTTCTTGTTGGACTTACAAGAATATCAGATGTTGTGGGATATAAAAAAGAAAATGGTAAAAAGATTGATACAGAAGGGGAACTTTATTATAGGGGTGTTAAAGTTTCTGATTTTATAAAGGGACATGATCCAAAAAATCGTTTTCTTTTTGAAGAAGCTTGTTTTTTAATTCTTTTTGGATATTTACCTAATAAAGATGAATTAGATGCGTTTAAAAAAGAATTAGCTTCAAGATATGATTTACCTTTGAATTATTTACAAGCACGTATACTAGGATTTCCAATGCAAAATATGATGAATAAACTTCAACAAGAAGTTTTAATGCTTTACACGTATGATGAAACACCTGATGATGTTTCACCAGAAGCAACATTAAATAAGGGGTTAGATTTAATCGCTAAGATTCCCGAAATTGTTTGTTATGCTTATCGTTGTAAAGTACATTATTTTGATAGTGATAGTTTATTTATTCATCCTGTAAATACTGATTATTCGATTGCTGAAAATATTTTACAGATGTTAAGAATAAATCGTTCATTTACTAAAACAGAAGCCAGTGTTCTAGATATGTGTTTAGTATTACATGCTGATCATGGGGGAGGGAACAACTCTACATTTACAAATGTGGTAATGTCATCTACGGGAACTGATATCTATTCATGTTTTGCAGGAGCGATTGGTTCTTTGAAGGGTCCTAAACATGGTGGAGCTAATCTAGCGGTAGCCAAACAAATGGAACTTGTTATTGATACTGTTGGTTTAAATGCAAGTGATGAACAGATTAGACAAATTGTAAATGATATTTTAGGTAAAAAATTTAATGATCAATCTGGTTTGATTTATGGTATAGGGCATGCTGTTTATACATTGAGTGATCCTCGTTGTCAAATTCTTTCTAAACAATGTAAGCAGCTAGCTATTGAAAAAGATAGATTAAAAGAATATAACTTATATCATCGTTTTGAAGAAATTGCGGTTGCTGAAATTGAAAAGAGAAAAGGTATTCATGTATGTGCTAATATTGATTTCTATAGCGGGCTCGTTTATGATATGCTAGGAATTCCTAAAGATCTTTATACCTTGATGTTTGTTATTGGACGTTCTGTTGGATGGGTTGCACATAATATTGAAAATAAACTTTATTCAGGAAGAATTATTCGTCCAGCAGGTAAATATGTTGGGGAAAAGAAAGAATATATTAAAATGGAAAATCGTTAAAGCATTGTTAAATCAATGCTTTTTTTATAAAAGAAAAGAGTTGCCAAGATGACAACTCTTATATATTTTATTATTCTTCGATAACTTTGATCCAACCTTCAGGTGCTTCAATTGTACCCATTTGAATACCTGTTAAAGTTTCATAAAGTTTTTTAAGAACAGGTCCGATTTCATCCATTCCACTTGGGAAACAAATTTCTTTACCATGATCATTGATTTTGCCTACTGGTGAGATAACAGCAGCAGTACCGCAAAGACCACATTCAGCGAAATCTTTTACTTCATCAAAATAAACTTCTCTTTCTTCAACTTCTAATCCTAAGTATTCTTTAGCAACATACATTAAAGAACGGCGAGTGATAGAAGGTAAGATACTGTTTGATTTTGGAGTAACGATTTTATTATCTTTTGTTACGAAAATAAAGTTTGCTCCACCAGTTTCTTCTACTTTAGTTCTAGTAGCTGCATCTAAGTACATGTTTTCATCAAATCCTTGATTATGTGCATCAACGATTGCATGTAAACTCATTGCGTAGTTTAAACCAGCTTTGATATGTCCTGTACCGTGAGGTGCAGCACGATCGAAGTCTGATACACGAATTGTAATAGGTTTAACTCCTCCTTTGAAGTAAGGCCCTACAGGAGTTACGAATACTCTAAATTGATATTCGTTAGCTGGTTTAACACCAATAACTGGATTACTACCGAACATATATGGACGAATATATAAAGTAGCTCCTGAACCATAAGGTGGTACATAATCAATATTAGCTTTAACAACTTTTTCAATGGCTTCTACCCATTTATCTTCAGGGTAAACTGGCATTTCTAATCGTTTGCAAGAGTCAGCCATACGACTTGCGTTTAAATCAGGTCTAAAGCAAACAACTTTCCCATCTTTTGTTCTATAAGCTTTTAACCCTTCAAAACATGTTTGTGCATATTGTAAAACACCTGCACATTCGCTAATAACAACTTTGTCATCAGCAGTAAGCACGCCTTCATCCCAAGCTCCATCTTTATAATTTGATACGAATCTTGCTTCTGTTGGCATATATCCAAAACCGATATTTGACCAATCAATATCTTTTTTTGACATTTTTAATACTTCCTTTCCTATATATATCTTTAGGCAAATTCTACGCCTCATTAGATGAAGTGTCAATAATAATTTATAACTTATTTTAATAAAAAATTATTAATTGTATTTTATTTATTAATAATATTGAATTGCAAATTTTCTAAAATTGAAATTGCTTTTGCCTGCATTGTTAAATCATTACTAGAAATACCTTTTACATCAATAAAGATAGGTGTTTCAGGTAGAGCGCTTTTAACAATTACAGCATTAGATAAAACACAAATATTAGAAACAACACCTACTAGAGTAATATTTTGGTAGTTTTTATCCTTTAAGTGATTTCCTAATTCAAGAGAACCAAAAGTTGTTTTTTCAATACAAATATCATATTCTTTTTTAGCAGTATTTACCTTGCCATATAGTTTCCAACCATCACTATTTTTAATGCAATGTTCAATTGGCAAATTCTTTCCTTCCTGAGTTTCTAAATAATTATTTTGATGTGTATCGAAAGTAAAAATAACATCATCTTTATTTTGATGATATTGATCAATTAAAGAAGCAAGATACTCATCCAAATCTTCAGCTTCTTTAAATCCCAAACTACCATTTACAAAATCTTTTTGATAGTCTACTACAATCAGTAATTTTTTCATAAAATTTCTCCAATCATTTTTATTTAATCTTATCATATATATTGACTTTGTAAATAAATATCATATAATATTCATATGAACATATATTCATATGAAAGGAGAAAAAATGGATAAAATCGTTAATAATGAAATTGTTGAACAAGTAAAGAAAGCAATGCCCGAGGAAGAATCTTTATATGATGTTGCTGAATTATTCAAAGTGTTTGGTGATTCAACAAGAATACGCATTATTTGTGCTTTATTTGATCATGAGATGTGTGTTTATGATTTAGCTGCTTGTTTGGATATGACTCAGTCAGCTATTTCTCATCAACTTAGAATTTTAAAAGCCAATAAATTAGTTAAAAATAGAAGAGATGGTAAAATGATGTACTATTCGTTAGATGATGAGCATGTAAAACTAATTTTTGAGGCTGGTTATAGTCATATCATGGAGGATAAATAATATGAAATATAAATATAAGGTTAATGGCCTTGATTGTGCTAATTGCACACAAAAATTAGAAGATGCTTTAAATAAAAAAGAAGAGATTAATGATTGTGTAATTTCTTTTGCAACAGGTATGATGACTTTTGAAAGTAATCAAGAAATTAATGATAATGAACTTCTTTCTTTTATACAATCCATTGAAGATGAAGTAACAATAGATAACCTCTCTACAAACAAAACACATCATCACAATGAATGTGGATGCGGACACCATCATGAACATCATCACGATGAATGTGGTTGTGGACACCATCATGAACATGAACATCATCACGATGAATGTGGTTGCGGACATCATCATGAACATGTGGAAGATCATCGTGAATTGGCTAATTCAATCAAATTTAATATAGTTGGTTTGGATTGTGCAAACTGTGCAAGTAAAGTAGAAGCTGAGATAAAAAAACAATCTTACATTGAAGATGCGGTTGTTAATTTTTCTACTCAAAAGTTAATGGTTAAAGTAAAAAACGATGATTCTTTAATGGAAAAGTTACAAGCTGTTGTTGACTCTGTTGAAGAAGGAGTTGTTTTATCAAAGGAAGATAATCAAAAAATATATAGTAAACCAAAATTATTTGATTTAAAAGAAAATATGGAATTGGTTGAAGGTGTTATTATTTTTATAGGGGCACATTTCTTTGCAGGTGGTTTTGCTACTTTCTTATATTTGTTTGCTTATTTATTAATTGGTTATAAAGTCATTTTAAAAGCAATTAAAAATATTGGTAGAAAAGACTTTTTGGATGAAAATTTCTTAATGTGTTTAGCAACTTTTGGAGCGATTGCTTTAGGTGATTACAGTGAAGCAATTGCGGTTATGCTATTTTATGCTATTGGTGAAATTTTCCAAGGATATGCTGTTAATAAGACAAGATCATCTATTTCTTCTTTAATGGATATTAAAAGTGAGTATGCTACAATTGTAAAAGATGATCAAATGATTCAAGTAACTCCTGAAGAAGTACAAGTAGGAGATACAATTGTTGTTAAAGTTGGAGAAAAAGTACCGTTGGATGGTAAAGTTATTAAAGGAAACAGTATGTTAGATACTGCAAGTTTAACAGGTGAATCAGTTCCTAGAAGTGTTGAAGTAGGAGATGAGGTTTTATCAGGAGTTGTCAATTTAAATGATGTTATTTATATTGAAGTAACAAAACCTTATGCGGATAGTACAGTAAGTCGTATTATTGATCTTGTTGAAAATTCTGCAAGTAAAAAAGCTAAAATTGAAAAATTTATTACCCGTTTTGCAAAAGTTTATACACCAACTGTTGTGGGACTTGCTGTTTTATTATTAATTGTTCCGATGATTATTTTACCAAATCAAAATTTCTATGATTGGCTTTATCGTGCATGTACATTCTTAGTTGTTTCTTGTCCATGTGCACTGGTTATTTCAGTACCTTTAGGTTTATATGCTGGTATTGGTAAAGCGAGTGCTTTAGGTGTTTTAGTTAAGGGTGGGAACTATTTAGAATTATTAAAAGATATTGATACTGTTGTTTTTGATAAAACAGGAACACTTACTAAAGGTGAATTTGAAGTTGTTGAAATTTCAGATGATTATTTATTAGAAATTGGTGCATATGGTGAATATATGTCAAATCATCCAATTGCTAGAAGTATTGTTAAAGCTTATAATAAAGAAATCGATAGTACAAGAATAGAAGATTTTAAAGAAATCGCTGGAAAAGGTCTTTCTGTTGTTATTGATCAAAAACAATATGAATTAGGAAATGAAAAATATTTTCATGAATTAGGTATTGAAGTGAGTCAACCTCAATCTATTGGAACAATTGTTCATATAGCATGTCAAAAACAATATTTAGGACATATCGTTGTTGCAGATGTTATTAAAGAATCTACAATGCCAGGTATTCAAGACTTAAAGAAGGCACATGTTTCAAATACGGTTATGCTTACAGGAGATCATTCAACTGTTGCTCGTGATATTGCTTCTAAAATAGGAATTGATCAAGTATATAGTGATTTATTACCACAAGATAAAGTTACACAATTAGAAAAATTAATGGGTAATGATCATGTTGTAGCTTTTGTTGGTGATGGTATTAATGATGCGCCAGTTCTTGCTAGAAGTGATATTGGTATTGCGATGGGTGGCGTTGGTAGTGATGTAGCTATTGAAGCTGCAGATGTTGTTTTAATGAGTGACGATATTACATCAATTGCTAAAGCCATTCAAGTTTCTCATTATACAAACTTTATTTTAAAAGAAAATGTTACTTTTACGTTATTAATTAAAATTGGAGTTTTAGTTCTTACTTTGTTTGGACTTACAAATATGTGGATGGGTGTTTTTGCTGATGTAGGTGTTACTTTAATTGCTATTTGTAACTCAATGAGAATTTTGTATAAGAAGTCATAATTTTGACTTCTTTTTTTTATTTTGTCCATACTTAAAAGGGTGATTAAAATGAATTTGCTTGAATATTTTGTTTTGCCCTTAATTTCTTTGATTGTTTTGTTTTTACTAACGAAATTAATGGGCTATAGGCAAGTAACAGAGTTATCTTTATATGATTATATAATTGGAATTACAATTGGTTCTATTGCTGCTGAAATGGTTATGGGAAGTTTTAATGATATTTTAAAGCCGTTGATTGGAATGATTGTTTATGGTGTTTTTACTTGGGGTGTTTCTGTTTTAACAAAAAGGTATTTAAATTTTCGCTTTTTTGTTGAAGGAAAACCTGTTGTTTTATTTGAAAATGATAAGATATATTTAAAAAGTTTGGATAAAGCAAAAATTGATTTGAATGAATTGTTGATGAATTGTAGAATGAATGGTTATTTTGAGCTTAACGAGTTAGATAAAATTATTTTAGAAACAAATGGGAAATTTACTTTTTATCCTAAGACATTGTCAAGGCCCTTAAAATTAGGTGATCTACATCAAGAAGTTCAAAAAGAATTTATACCAACAATTCTTATTTTACAAGGAACAATTATTTATGAAAATTTAGAATTGATTCATCATAATCAAAAGTGGTTAGAACAAATTATGAAAGTTCATGGAATTAATCTTCAAGAAATTGTTATTTTGTATGTAGATGGACAACAAACAATACATTTTTATTTAAAAAACGAATTAAAAAGGGATTTTATTTAATCCCTTTTTTGCATATCATATATAATTTTTAAACCTTTGAATGTAAGATCTTTATCATAGGCATCAATCAAATTTGTTTCTTGATAGATCATTCTACCTAGACCACCTGTAGAAACGACTTTTAATGGTTCAGGATATTGGCTTTTAATTTCTTCAATCAGTTTCTCTGTTAAACCAATATAACCATAAACAACCCCTGATTGCATACCTTCAACAGTATTTTTACCAATAATATGTTGTGGTTTTTTTATTGCTACTTCAGGTAGTTGAGCAGCACGATTAGATAACATTTCAGCAGAAATACCAATACCAGGAGCAATTGCGCCACCCATAAATTCACCTTTTGAAGAAATAACATCGAATGTCGTAGCAGTGCCAAAATCAATTACTAAACAAGCACAATGGTGACTATAGTAGGCACCAACAGCATCAACAATACGATCACTTCCTAAAGATTTAGGATTATCGTATTTTACAGAAATGCCTGTTTTAATTCCTGGACCAACAATAATAGGTTCTTTGTGGAAATATTTACGAATGGAATTTGTAAAAGAATACATGATTTTAGGAACGACACTAGAAATAATAACATCTTTTATATCTTCAACGGTTACATTATAGGCGCTTAAAAAAGCAAGAATCATAAAACCATATTCGTCTGATGTCCTTTGCAGTTTAGTCGTTAAACGATAATTGCCAATAAGCTGATCATCTTTAAAAAGTCCCATTGTAATATTTGTGTTTCCCATATCTACAACTACTAGCATCTTTATTCTCCTTTAACTTTCATTAATTTTTCTAAAATAATATGTGCTAGATCTTCTTTGCTCATTAAATCTAAATAATCAACAAAGTTTTTTGTAATTAAAGCAACTTTATTTGTATCAGTTTTAAACCCAGCACCATCTTCAAATAAATCATTAACAACTAATAAATCACAATTCTTCTTAAAAAACTTATTTTGAGCATTTTCAATAACATTTTCTGTTTCCATAGCAAATCCACAAATAGTTTGTTTTGTTTTATGTTTTCCAATATAAGATAAAATATCTTCGTTTTTTCCTAATTTTAAATAAAATTCGTCAGCTTTTTTCTTTATTTTTTGATTGCTATATTCTAAAGGACGATAGTCACCAACAGCAGCAGACATGATAACATAATCTTGAAAATCAAAATAACTTAATACTTGTTTAAACATACCTTGTGCACTTTGAATTTTGATTACATCTACTTCGTAAGGAGCTCTTTGAGATGATGGCCCACTAATCAATGTGACATGAGCTCCTAATTGACGAGCAACTTTTGCTAGTGCATAGCCCATTTTTCCACTTGAATGATTTGAAATAAATCTCACTGGATCAAGTGGCTCTTGAGTAGGACCAGCGGTAATAAGAACATGCTTTCCAGCTAATGGATGAGGAGATGTCGCATATTCAATAGCATCAAGTAAATCTTCAATATCACTTAAATGTCCTCTTCCTTGATAACCACATGCGAGTTCACCAATTTCAGGTTTCACAATCTTAATATGATAAGATTTACAAATATCAAGATTTTTTTGAGTTGCAGTATTTTCATACATGTGTACATTCATTGCAGGAGCAATGATTTTTGGACATGTTGCTGCTAAAAAGGCGGAAGATAAAACATCGTCTGCTAAACCATGAGCAACTTTGGCAATAATATTTGCAGTTGCTGGAACAATAATAAAACAATCAGCATCCTTTACAATGTTAATGTGTTTAATTTGATAACCTGTTTCATCAAAATCATCAATTAAAACAGGTTTATGAATAAGTGCTCCAAAGGTAAGTGGTGTTACAAATTGAGCCGCATTTTTTGTCATAATAACTTCAATATTATAATTTTTCTTTTTTAAACGGGAAATAAGTTCACATGTTTTATATGCTGCAATACTTCCTGTTATACCAATAACAATTTTTTTCATAAAACCTCCAAGGGTGATTTTTACATCTATGCAACATTATAATATATTTTGAAATCCCATACAATGTATTTCATTCTTTTATTTTTTGGTTTTCATGATAAAATATCTTTAAAAGAAAAGAGGAGTGTTTATGAAGAAAATAGCTGTATTATGTAAAGATGGATTTGAAGAAATCGAAGCATTGACACCGGTTGATGTTTTAAGAAGAGCAAATGTTCATGTTGATTTAGTAGGGATGGATGATTTAAAGGTGACAAGTTCTCATCAAATTACAATTCAAATGGATTGCGTCTTTAATGATCAAATCAAAGAATATGATGGAATTGTTATTCCTGGTGGTTTACCTGGAGCAACAAATTTAAGAGATGATGCACGTGTTATTGAAATTGTTCAACAATTCAATCAGGAACATAAATTGATTGCTGCTATTTGTGCAGGACCAATTGTTTTAGCTAAAGCAGGTATTTTAAAAGATAAAATCTGTACTTGTTCTCCAGGTTTTGAAACACAACTTACCGGAGCTAATTATCAAGAAGCTATTGTTCAAAAAGATGATCATATTATTACAGGTAAAGGACCAGCGGCTGCCTTAGAATTTGGATATACTATTTTAGAAAGTTTAGGGTACGATTCATCAAACTTAAGACAAGGTATGCAATATGAATATCTTATGAACGTTGAAGCACATAAAGAATAAAATTGATAAATAGTAAAACGCTAATTTCGATAAGACCATTGATTTGAGAAAAGAAAATAATGAACATGGCAATGATTGAAAGACCGTAGGAAAACCATAAATAAATTTTGTGAGCTAAAATTGGCTCACTTTTTTGTTTATTTTTAATAAGATATGCTAAGAATAAAAGTGCAATGATAATGCAAGATAAAGGAATAAAAACATGTAAAGTTGAAAAGATTGGATAATTTTTATGATAGGGTAAAATTAATCCAATAAAAAAGAACAGAGAAAGAAAAATAATGAATTTTTTTAAAGAAGTTACTTTAAAAAAAGTTAAGCATAAAGAAAGAGTTAATAAAACACACCAAATGTAATAAAAAAAAGAAAATGACGTATTCATTAAACTTGTGTAGTTTTGATAAAGTGGATGATAAAAAAATAATAAGATGATTGAATAAATAAGTGTAATAATTTGCATAAAATTCCTCATTTCTAAAAAAATAAAAAGAAAAAACCTAAAAAATAACAATATATATAGTGAAGGAGGTAAAATAAATATGGAAAACAGTATATCACAAATTCATTTATTAAGTGTACACTTAAATGCTGAAAAAGACAGTGTTATTCGTAATTTAGAAGATATTCGGGCAGTCATGTCTGTTTCTTACAAAATTTGCGATAGTAATGCAATCAATTTAATGTTTCTAACGACTGTTAATGAAAAGGAACAATGTTTATTTCATCTAAAATGTGAGTATGCGTTTTTATGTCATGATTATCAAAATGAAAAAGAGATGATCATGTCAGCTGTAAGTGTTATTAGTCCAAAAGTAGAAGAAATTATAGCTTTGATGACATCACAAATGAAAAATAAAGCGAGCTAATTTCACATTTATCAAACCCTTTCATATAGTATAATGAGGTGGCATATGAAAGGGTTTATTGAAGTATATGATCAAAGAACACAATTTTTAAAAGATATTTTTTTAAGTCATGGTTATCAAATAAATGATAAACAAGCACAAAACCTTGATTTTTATGTTGTTAAAAATCAAAAGATAGATCATGACAATACGTTTTCTCTTAATAATATAAATACAAAATATATTATTAATAAAGATAAAGTTTTTAAACATTTAAATAATACTTTAACAGCAATGGGACTCTATTTAAAAATAATACAAGATAAAACACATTATAATAATATACTTATTTTAGGCTATGGAGATTTAGCAAAACAGCTTGCAAATATTTTAAAAAGTAATTATGATATTACAATCTGTAATCGAAATAACAAGGATTTAGATGAAATAAAACAAATCTATCATCATTTGGATTTAAATGCTTTATCAGGAAAGTATGATTTAATTATTAATACGATTCCTGTTTGTAAAATCAATTATAAAAAATTAAAATATAAACAAATTTATGATTTGGCACAAACAGTTGAGGGTAAAGATTATCAATCACTAAGAAATATACCTAATTTGTATTTTCCATATGAATCGGCATTGTTGATGTTTCAATATATTCACGGAGTGATGAGACATGTTTAATGGAATGAAAATAGGGGTTGGGATTACAGGCTCTTTTTGTTCGTTAAGTAATTGTTTGAGATTTTTAAAGGAACTAAAAAAATATCCTGTAGATATTTATGTTTTTATAAGTGATCAAGTGAATTCTTGTGATACACGGTTTTTTAAGGCGAATCAGTTAATCATAGAAGTTGAAAAAATTATTGAAAAGAAGGTTATTTGTTCAGTTGTTGAAGCAGAAATTTTTGGGCCACAAATACCCTTGGATTTAATGGTAGTTTATCCATGCAGTGCCAATACATTAGCTAAAATGGCACATGGAATCAATGATAATGCGGTGACAATGGCTGTTAAATCAACACTTAGAAATCAACACAATATCGTTCTTGGTTTATGTAGTAATGACTTACTTTCAACAAGCGGAATGAATATGATGAAGATTTTTAATACAAAGCATTTTTATTTGGTGCCAATGTATCAAGATGATGTAATCAAGAAACCAAATAGTTTGATTGCACGGCGAGATTTAATTATTCAAACGATGATCAATGCATTGGTTGATAAACAAATTCAACCTTTATTTTTAATGAAGAAAGAGTAAATGATACTTTTTCTTTTGTTAATAATTTGTTAGAATAATAGCAAAGTGAGTGTAAGAAGATATAATTAAGGAGGAAATAATGAAAAAAAGTATTATAAAATTGATGCCAATTGGTGGTCAAGCTGAAAACGGTAAAAGCATGTACTGCTTAGAAATAGATGATAATTGGTTTATTATTGATGCAGGTTATCGTTTTCCAGAAGTAGATAAATTAGGAGTGGACGTTATTATTCCTAATTTTGATTATTTAAAAGATAATAAAGATAAAATTAAAGCTATATTTATTACGCATGGTCATGATGATGTAATGGGAGCACTTCCTTATTTATTACAAGAAGTGAATGTTCCTATTTATACAACAGATCTTACAGCTGATTTAATTGATCAATTATTACAAAGATATATGAGACATTCTCATGTTTCATATAAATATAAAATCAAAAGAGTAAATATGAATGCAACAATTAAAGTTGCTGGAGTTGAAGTGGACTTTTTCCCAATTACGCATTCTATTCCTGGAAGTGTAGGGTTAGCATTTTTAACAGATTATGGTTATATTGTCTATAGTAGTGAATTTATTATTGATTTTGGAGCACCTGAAAGATTTAGGTGTAATATTCAAAAGATGATGGAAATTGGTAAAAAAGGAGTTTTAGCTTTACTTTGTGAATCATCATATTCAAAAAATGATGGCTATACTTCTCCTAATCATAAGTTAACTGCTAAAATAGAAAGTATTTTTGAAGATGCTTCAGGACGTATTATTATTTCAAGTTATGCACAAAACGCTTTTAGAACTCAAGAAATTGCTCAACTAGCTAAAAAATATAATCGTAAGATTTGTTTCTATGGAAGAGATAAATATGATAATACCAATTCTTTAATGAGAATTGCTAAAAATAAGAAAAAACCAATCTTGGATATTCATCCAGCTTGTATTGGTGATAATAATGATATTCAAAAAAATAAAGATAATGATAAATTGGTTGTTTTATTAAGTGGTAGTCCTCGTCGTATCTATCATGATATTTTAGATATTATCGATGGAGGAGATGATAAGCTTAAATTACAAGATAGTGATACATTTATTGTAGCTTCACCTGTTTTACCAGGGACTGAAAAAATAGCTAATAGAGCAATCAATGAACTTTATAAAACTGATACACATATTCATGTTTTGAAAAACAAAGAATTGCAATCTATGCATGCAAGTGAAGAGGATATTAAAGTATTGATTCAAATTTTAAATCCAAAATATTTCGTACCAATCAAAGGAGAATATCAACATTTTATTGCTGCAAGTGATGTTGCTAAAAAAATGAATATAAATGATGATCATATTGCTATTGTTGATAATGGAGAAATGATTACTTTTAAAGATGGAAAATTACAAAGTTATCGAGATTCTATTACAATTGAAGATGTGATGATTGATGGTCTTGGAATTGGTGATGTTGGTGTTAAAGTTATTGATGACCGAAATCAATTACAAAATGATGGTGTTGTTATTATTGGTATGACAATTGATGGTAAAACAAGAGAAATTGTTGCCAATACAGATGTACAAACAAGAGGTTTTATTTACTTAAAGGATTCAGAAAATGTTGTAAAAGGAATTATGAATATTGCTGAAACTGAGTTAGAGTCTTATAAAAATAAGACGGAAGAAGATATTAGAGATGTGCGTCAAAATATTAAAGATAAAGTAAACAAATATATTATCAAAGAGACTGGCAAAAGACCTGTCATTTTACCAGTAATTATAGAATTATAAAAGCAAGGAATATCTTGCTTTTGTTTTGTTTTTTAAATATGATATGTAAAGAGGTGATATGATGGCTAAGACCGCAAGAAAAAGAAAAAGTAAGCAAGAACAAGTGAGTGAAGAATTAAAATTAAGAATTATTTGTTTATTTTTCATTTTTTTAGTAATTATTGCTGCTATGCAATTAGGTGTGATTGGAGACCACTTGAATTATGTTTTTATGTATGTATTTGGGAATTTAAATGGGATTATTTATCTTACTTGTATTCTTTTATTAGGATATATTGTTATTAAGGCGGATTTTCCTAAATTTAATGGTCCTAAGGCGGTAGGTCTTTATTTGCTCTTTATAGGTTTAACTTTATTTATTTCTGCTACGCCATCACTTACAGGGATAAAAGTCATACAGTCTTATTTTAATCAAGTTCCTTTAAATAGAGGAGGATTATTGGGGGCAGTTTTATATGGCTTTTTAAGTGCATTGTTTGATTATATGGGAGCAATCATTGCGGCGGTTTTTATTGTTGTAACAGGAATTATTTTATTAGGAAGTAAGTTTTATTTTGAACACAAAAAAGAAATTCAAAAAAGAGCAAAAAATAATTTTAATAAAACAAAAGATTCTTTAAAACAGCATTCAAATTATTTTGGAAATTTCTTTAAGAAAAAACAAAATAAGACAACTTTTTTTGATGATGCTATTTTCGAAGATGATGAAACCCCAACGACTATATTTGAAGAAATAGCGAAAGAAGATGTGACTTTGCCACAAGCTTTTACTTTTAATGATGAACATCAAGAAATAGAAATTGTTGATAAAGAGCCACCTATTCCATCGGTGGATGAAGAATTAGTTCAAAATGATCAATCACAAATTGAAGAACCAGTCATAGAGCATACAAATAAAAATTATCATTTACCACCGTTATCTCTTTTACATAATGTGGTTAATAAAAAACAAGGTGAAAATAAAAATCATGCTGTAGAAAGTGCTGAAAGATTAACAGCTGTTTTAAATGAATTTGGAGTTCATGCTTCTATTAATAATATTTCTATTGGTCCTTCAATTACAAAATATGAATTAAAATTAGAAACGGGGACAAGAGTCAATAAAATAATGTCTTTACAAGATGATATTAAATTAGCTTTAGCAGCTAAAGATATTCGTATTGAAGCGCCTATCCCTGGAAAACCAGCGGTTGGTGTTGAAATACCTAATTTAGTATCATCAATGGTTTCTTTTAAAGAGGTATTTAAAAACATTCCTGATAAATATAAAGACAATAAACTTGTTGTTCCTTTAGGAAAGGATGTTAATGGTCAAGTCATTTATGCAGAGCTTAATAAAATGCCTCATTTACTTATTGCTGGAGCAACAGGTTCAGGTAAATCTGTATGTGTTAATACGATCATTAGCAGCATATTAATGCGTGCGAAACCGGATGAGGTCAAACTTATTTTAGTTGATCCTAAAAAGGTTGAGTTATCCAATTATAATGGGGTTCCTCATTTATTAGCACCGGTCGTTACTGATCCTAAAAAAGCAGCGGCCACTTTAAGAGAAACCGTTTCGGAAATGGAAAGACGCTATGATTTATTTGCAGGGGCAAATGTTAGAAAAATTGAAACGTATAATCAATATGTTGAAAATAAAAATCAAGAAAATGATGCGGAACATCAATTAGAAAAACTTCCATATATTGTAGTAATCCTTGATGAAGTTGCAGATTTAATGATGGTAGCTAGTAAAGATGTTGAAGATTGTATTATGCGTATAGCTCAATTAGCACGTGCGGCTGGGATTCATTTAATTGTAGCTACACAAAGACCATCAACGGATATTATTACAGGTGTTATTAAGGCCAATATTCCATCAAGAATTGCTTTTGCTGTTTCTTCAAGTATTGATTCTAGAACGATTCTTGATTGTACAGGCGCAGAGAAACTTTTAGGAAAAGGAGATATGCTTTTTTTACCAATGGGATCGAATTCGCCGATTCGTGTGCAAGGAGCTTATGTTGATGATAGTGAAGTGGAAGCAATCACTTATTATACAACGAAACAACAAGAAGCCTCATATGATGAAAGATATACAAATGTAAAACCAATTTCTGCAGTAGCTGCTTCTAAAGAAGAACAAGAAGATGAAGAGTATGAAATGTGCAGAGCATTTGTTATTCAAGCACAAAAAGCGAGCACATCACTTTTACAAAGACAATTTAGAATAGGCTATAACAAAGCAGCCAGAATTATTGATCAATTAGAAGCGGATGGTATTATAGGTCCACAAATTGGATCTAAACCACGTGAAGTATATGTACGTGGCTATAATGAAGAAGAAATTTAAAAACGATATTTACCGTTTTTTATTATGTTAACTGTTTTCAAATGTTTTTTTTGATGCTACAATGATAGAGGAAAATTAAATGGAGGAAGAAGAACATGAAAAAATTATTCGCAAGTATTTTATGCTTAGGAATGATTTTTGGTGCTACTGGATGTACAAGTGGTGGCGATGATACTTATGAAATCGCAATGATCACTGACTCTGGATCAGTTACTGATAAATCATTCAATCAATCTGCTTATGAAGGTGTAAAAGAATTTGGTGAAAAAAATGATATTTCATATAAATATTATGCACCAAAAGATACTGATCAAGCTGGATTATTATCTACAATTGATGATGCTGTAGATAATGGAGCAAAAGTTGTTGTAACTCCAGGATTCAACTTCTCTGGGGCTTTATACCAAGCTCAAGAAAAATATCCTGATGTTAAATTCGTTACTATCGACTTTGAACCACAAAAAGATGGTAGTGGAGAAACAAAAGTTGGAGATAATACAGTAAGCTATTTATTCTCTGAACAAGAATCTGGATATGTTGCTGGATATGCTGCTGTTAAAGAAGGATATACTAAATTAGGTTTCATGGGTGGTATGGCTTTACCAGCTGTAGAAAACTATGGTGTTGGTTACCTTCAAGGTGCTAGTGATGCTGCTAAAGAAATGAATGTTAATGTTGATGTTAACTATACATATACTGGTACATTCTCTGAATCACCAGATATCAAATCTAAAGCTTCATCATGGTATGCAGGTGGAACTGAAGTCATCTTCTCATGTGGTGGACAAATTTGTAACTCAATTTTCGCTGCTGGACAAGAAGCTGGTAAATACACTATTGGTGTAGATACTGACCAAAGTGGTGATTCTGATACTGTTATTACATCTGCATTAAAAGATGTAAAAGGTGCCACTATTGAAGCATTAAATGCTTATAAGAAAGATAAATTCCAAGGTGGAAAAACAGTTACTTTGAAAAATACAGGTGGTATTGTTTATCCAGGATTATTAAAGAACTTTTCTAAAGAAGATCATGATGCTGTTGATAAAAAAATCAAAGATGGTTCTTTAGAATTAAAATCATCTGCTGATGTTGATGAAAAAACTGGAGATCCTTCAGGAATTTCATTTGATAATTTAACAGTTAATTTTGAATAAGATAAATTGGGGATGTTACGAAATAATTTAAAATCGTAACATCCTTTTTTGTTATAATTTCTAACTAAAAATAGGATATTGATATCTTACCAATGATATTTATTTCCTACTAATTAATTCCTCAAACATTATGTTTGAGGAATTATTGTAATTAGAAACAATTGCTTCTTATAGTAGAATAATTTTATTATATAGATATTTAAAATTCTTATTTTTAATATATTTTTCTTTGTTATGAAAAAACAAAAATTCTTTTCTATATTTATAAATTCATGTATAATTGTATCGAAAAGGGGGAAGCTTAATGTCATATGCAATAGAAATGCTTAACATAACGAAAGAGTTTCCTGGTATCAAAGCAAATGATAATGTTACCTTGCAAGTTGCACAAGGTGAAATACATGCATTGTTAGGAGAAAATGGTGCCGGAAAATCGACGCTGATGTCTATTTTATTTGGTTTATATCAACCGGATGAAGGACAAATAAAAATTAATGGAGAACCTGTTGAAATTAATGATCCCAACGATGCCAATAAATATAACATTGGTATGGTTCATCAACATTTCAAACTTGTACATAACTTTACAGTACTTGAAAATATTATTTTGGGTATTGAAGAAACAAAGCATACTTTTATTCAAAAAGGTGCGGCAAGAAAAAAAGTTATTGAATTATCTCAAAAGTATAAATTAAATGTTGATCCAGATGCTTTAATTTCGGATATTACTGTAGGGATGCAACAAAGGGTTGAAATTTTGAAAATGTTATTTAGAGATAATAATGTTTTGATTTTTGATGAACCTACTGCGGTATTAACACCTCAAGAAATCGATGAACTAATGATGATTATGAAAGATTTAGCAAAAGAAGGTAAATCTATCATTTTTATTACTCATAAATTAAATGAAATTAAAGCGGTAGCTAATCGTTGTACAATATTAAGAAAAGGTAAATATATTGGTACAGTTGATGTAGCTTCAACATCTGCTGAAAAATTATCAGAATTAATGGTTGGCCGAAAAGTTAACTTTATTGTAGAAAAAGATGAACCTCAAATTGGTGATGCAGTTCTTGAGGTAAAAGATCTATGTTATAAACCAGCTCATTCGTCCAAGAATGTTTTAAATAATGTTTCATTCAATGTACGTCGAGGAGAAATCGTTTGTATTGCGGGAATTGATGGAAATGGACAAACGGAACTTGTTTATGCATTATCAGGTCTTATTAAACATAACAGTGGGCAAATTCTATTAAATGGAGAAGATTTATCTCATGAAAGTATTCGTTCACGTTCTTTAAAAGGAATGGCTCATATTCCAGAAGATCGTCATAAACACGGTTTAGTGTTAGATTATAATCTAGCCGAAAACTTTATCTTAAAGAGTTATTTTGATTCAAAATATCAAAATAAAGGTTTTATTAAATTTGATAAGATGTATGAAACAGCTAATAAGTTAATTGAACAATATGATGTTCGTTCTGGTGAAGGTGCAAAATCTATTACGAGAGGAATGTCAGGAGGAAATCAACAAAAAGCAATCATTGCTAGAGAGGTTGAATCTAATTCGGACTTATTAATTGCTGTACAACCAACACGTGGATTAGACGTTGGTGCTATTGAATTTATTCATAAACAACTTGTTAAACAAAGAGATGAAAATAAAGCTGTCTTACTTGTTTCATTAGAATTAGATGAAGTTATGAATGTTTCAGATCGTATTTTAGTAATGTATGAAGGTGAAATCGTTGCTAATTTAGATCCAAAACAAATTGATGAAAAAGAATTAGGACTTTATATGTCAGGAAGTAAACGAGGTGAAGGATATGAAAAATAGTGAGTCAAAACAAAATCTGATAGCTTCTTTACTTGCTATATTAATTGGATTGTTTATAGGATTTATCGTTATTTTAATAGCAAATCCATCTCAAGCTTTTAGAGCAATGGGTATTATGATGTCTGGGGGATTTTATAAAGGATTAAGAAGTACAGGACAAGTTCTTTATTCTGCAATTCCAATTATGATGACTGGGTTATCTGTTGCATTTGCATTTAAATGCGGTAACTTTAATATCGGGACAACTGGTCAATATACAGTTGGTGGCTTTGTGGCATTATTTTTAGCCAATACGCTTTATCAAACTGTACCTGATTCATTATTATGGATCATTTGTTTAATTGCTGCTGGACTTGCTGGAGCAATTTGGGCATTGATTCCCGGAATTTTAAAAGCGTATAGAAATGTTAATATTGTTATTTCAGGTATCATGTTTAACTATATTGGTATGTATCTTGTTATTGAGGGTGTTAAAGCTTTTATTTATGATTCAGCTGGTGCTCGTTCTCAAACATCTAAGATTGCTGTTCCTAAAATGGGATTAAATCATATTTTCCCAGGCTCAGATGTTAATGGTGGTATTATTATTGCTATTGCATTATGTATCGTTGCTTATATTATTTTAAATAAAACAACATTTGGTTATGAATTAAAAGCATGTGGTTATAATCCAGAAGCAAGTCGTTATGCTGGGATGTCTGAAAAGAAAATTGTTATTTTATCAATGGTTATTTCAGGATTTTTCTCAGGTATTGGTGGTGGACTTGTTTATATCGGAGGAACAGGTAGAGCCTTTACAACTGCTGAAGTCACACTTCCAGAAGGATTTAATGGAATTCCAGTTGCATTGTTAGGAATGAACAGTCCACTTGGATGTATTTTAGCGGCATTATTTGTTTCATATATTAATGTTGGTGGAAACTATATGCAAGCATGTAATATTCCAGTTGAAATTATTGATGTCATTTCAGCGGTTATTATTTACTTTAGTTCATTTGCTTTAATGATCCGTTTATATTTACAAAATCATGAAAAGAAAAAACATAAAAAAGAAGTTGCTGTTGAAGGGGGTCAAGAATAATGGATATTATTTTAAATGTCTTAAATCAAACATTAGTCTTTACAGTTCCTCTTTTAGTAGTTGCTTTAGGTGGGATGTTTAGTGAACGAAGTGGTGTTGTTAATATCGCGTTAGAAGGAATCATGATTGGTGGAGCATTCGTGGGGGTTTATTTCATTTATTTAATGCAATCAGCAAACACAACAATGAATCCGCAATTATTATTGATTTTAGCATTAATTGTAGCTGGTATTTTTGGGGCTTTATTAAGTTTACTTCATGCTTTTGCAGCGATTAACTTAAAAGCCGATCAAACAATTTCAGGAACTGCAATTAATATGTTAGCTCCTGGATTAGGTTTATTCTTAGCTAAATTGATTTTCAATGGAAATTCAAGTGTACCTTTTTCAAATACATTTAGAATTCATGAAATTCCTGTCTTATCACAAATTCCAATTTTAGGACCTATCTTATTTAAAGGTGCTTATATTACAACTTATCTTGGAATTGTTATTTTGATTTTATCGGTTATTTTCTTAAATAAAACAAAAGCAGGATTAAGATTACGTGCTTGTGGTGAAAATCCTCAAGCTGCTGATGCTGCAGGTGTAAGTGTTTATAAATATCGTTATATGGGTGTTCTGTTATCTGGTTTTCTAGGTGGTATAGGTGGACTTATTTATATCATCCCAATTTCAACTGTATTTAATAGTGATGTTGGTGGTTATGGATTCTTAGCTCTTGCAATCTTGATTTTTGGTAACTGGCAACCATATCGTATTGCTACTGCTTCATTATTCTTTGGAATTATGAAGACATTAGCATATACTTATACAGCAATTCCATTTTTATCAGCATTAGGTTTCCCAAGTGTTGTTTATAAACTTATTCCTTATGTAGCAACATTGATTTTATTAGCGTTTACTTCTAAAAATTCTGCTGCTCCTAAGGCTTCGGGGATTCCTTATGATAAATCAAAACGTTAAAATATTTGAAAGTATTGTTTCTTAGGAAATAATACTTTTTTATTTTTTTGATTATTTGTGTATAATAGATGAGAATGAAAGGAAATGATTATGGAAAAAGTTTATAAAATGCCAGGGTATGATTTACATTTGATCCCTACAAATAAATTTAAAAATATTACAATTTCATTAAAATTACAAAATACACTAGATGAAAAAACGGTTGCTAAAAGAACATTACTATCTTTTATGTTGACTACGGGTACAGAAAAATATCCCTCAACACAAGAACTTTCTATATATTTAGAAAGCATGTATGGCATGAAATTAGGAGCTAATGTTGTTACTAAAGGTAAGAGTCATATTATTAATATTAATTCAATCTGTATTAATCAAGAATATTTACCTTACAAAGAAGATCTTATTCAACGGCAAATCCAATTGTTAAATGATATTTTCTTTAAACCTAATGCCTCAAAAACAGTTTTTGATCAAACAATGTTTGAAAGAAAGAAAAAAGAATTGGTTGAACGTCTTATTAATAATCAAGATGATAAATTTTATTATAGTTTAGAAAAAATGTTTGAATATATGGGAAAGGGGACATGTTTAGGGATTTCTTCTCATGGAAATATTGAAGATATAAAAAAAATTGAAAATGAAGAATTATTTTCGTATTTTAAGGAATGTATAAAAAATGACCAAAAACATATTTATGTAGTTGGAAATGTAGATGAATCTATTGTTCATGTCTTTGAAAAGTGTTTATCTTTTGAAAAGAATAATTCAATTTTTGAAAGTGTATATTCATTTGAAAAAAATAGAAAAGATTTATTAGAAATCATCGAAAAGCAAGATGTTACACAAGCTAAACTTAATATGGGATATCGTATATCAGTAAATTACAATCACCAAAATCATTATGCTTTTGTAGTATTTAATGCGATTTTTGGTGGAATGAGTCAATCTAAATTATTTAAAGTTGTTAGAGAGAAAAATTCATTATGTTATTATATTTCTTCAAGTTATGATGCTTTTAATGGAGTGATGGTCATTACAGCTGGCATAGAAGGAAAAGATTATCATCAAACCGTTCAATTAATTAAAGAACAATTAAAAGAAATGCAAGATGGTTGCTTTGATCAAGATGATATTGATACTGCAAAATTAATGATTAAAAATTCTATGAAAAAAACAAACGATGAGCCATTAAGTCAAGTTGCCGTTCAATACAATAGAGATATTACGGGAAAAAAAGAAACAAATGAACAATATTTAGAAAAAATTGAAAATGTTACTTATCAAGATATTGTAGATGTTTGTCAAAATATTGAACTTGATACAATATTTTTGTTGAAAGGGAGAAATGAGTAATGGAAAAAATATATTATCAAACTTTAAAAGAAACGTTATTTCATGAGAAATTGGAAAATGGTTTAGAAGTATATTTGTTACCTAAAATTGGTTTTGAAAAAACATATGGTTTATTTTCAACAAGATTTGGATCGATTGATACAACTTTTGTACCTTTAGGACAAAAAGAAATGATAAAAGTCGAAGACGGAATTGCTCATTTTTTAGAACATAAAATGTTTGATATGGAAAATGGGGATGCTGCTGATGAGTTTGCTAAACTTGGGGCAAGTTCAAATGCATTTACATCATCAAGTCGTACGGCCTATTTATTTTCAACGACAACAAATGAAAATGATTGTGTTGAACTTTTACTAGATTTTGTACAAAGTCTAAATATTACAGACGAAAGCGTAGAAAAAGAAAAAGGAATTATTTGTCAAGAAATAAAAATGTATGATGATGACCCAGATTGGCGTGTTTATTTTGGAGCTATTGCCAACTTGTATCATAAACATCCTGTTAAGATTGATATTGCTGGAACTTGTGAAACTGTTAATAATACGTATAAAGATATGTTGGAACTTTGTTATCAAACTTTTTATCATCCACATAATATGATGCTTTTTGTTGTAGGTAATATTAATCCTGAAGAATTAATAGGTGTCATTAAAGAAAATCAAAATAAAAAGCATTTCTTATCTGAAAATGCAATTCAAAGATTAAAAATAGAAGAACCAACATCAGTGGCTGTTAAAGAACAAATTGATACAATGCAAGTTGAAATGAATAAATTGATTGTTTCTATTAAAATTAATGAAATTCTTGATGATCCTCAAGATAAAATTAAAAGAGAATTAGCTTTAAATTTATTATTTGATTTATATTTTTCTAAAAGTTCTTCGTTATATAACGAATGGTTAGAAAAAGGGTATATTAATGAAACATTTAGTGCAAGTTTTACGCAAGAAAGAGATTATGCTTTTATTTTAATGGGTGGAGATCAAGATGATTATGAATTATTGCAAAAGACAATTTTTAATTTTATAGATCATGTTCAAGATTTAGAAATAGCAGAAGATGACTTTGAAAGAATTAAAAGAAAAACAATTGGAAACTTCATCAATAGTTACAATAGTCCAGAAAGTATTGCGAATACTTTTAGCCGTTATTATTTTGAAGGAATTTGTTCATTTGATTTAGTAGATTATGTAAGTAAAATGACATTGGCAGATATAAATGAAGTAAAAAGATACTTTAATAAGGAATATGCTTCAAGCTATATTGTTAAAAAAGATAAATAAAGGGGTATATTTAAAAATAATTTATGGTATAATGTAATGCGACTAGAGAGTGTAAATAAATTTCCTACACATTAGATACGGGAACCTGATCTAAATAATGGTGTTGAAAGCCTATCTTTGAATAGGAATCCTAAAATTATTTAAAGGTGCCCACCTGTACGTAACAGGGATAATCTAAAAGCTCTCTAGTTTTTTATTTAAAAGGAGAAATCAAAATGGCAGCAATAGATCAAAAACTTATAGATAGAATAAATGTTTTAGCTAAAAAGAAAAAAGAAGGTACAATTACTCCTGAAGAATTAAAAGAACAGGATAAATTGAGAAAAGAATATATTAAGCTTTTTAGAGAAGGATTTAAATCTCAATTAAAAGCAATTAAAGTTGTAGATGAAAAAGGAAATGATATAACACCGCTTAAATTAAAACAAGAAAAATTAAAAAATTAAGGAATTCTAGTAGAAGATATTTAATTTTTATAGAAAATGTGTATAATATGTCTTGACTTATTTAAAAATGGGAGAAAATGTAAATGGATATTTCAAATTTATCAATCGCAACAATTAGAAGTTTAGGAATCGATACAATCAATAAAGCAAATTCTGGACATCCAGGAATGGTTCTTGGATCAGCACCTGCTTTATATACATTGTTTAATAAAGAACTAAACATTTATAACAAAGAAGCTGAATGGATTAATAGAGATCGTTTCGTTTTAGCAAGTGGACATGCTTCTGCACTTTTATATAGCATGTTACATTTGACAGGGTTTGATGTTACAATCGATGATCTAAAGAATTTTAGACAATTGAATTCTCGTACACCTGGGCATCCAGAAATTGAAATGACACATGGTGTTGATGCTTCAAGTGGACCATTAGGACAAGGTATTCCAATGGCAGCTGGAATGGCAATGGCTGAAAAATTTTTAGCAAGTCAATATAACAAAGAAAACTTTGATATTATTGATCATTATACATATGTTTTATGTGGTGATGGCGATATGCAAGAAGGAGTTACTTATGAAGCAGCATCTCTTGCAGGTCATTTATCATTAGGTAAATTAATTGTTTTATATGATGCAAATAAGGTTACTTTGGATGGACCTTTATCAATGTCATTTAGTGAAAATGTAAAAAAACGTTATGAAGCTTGTAATTGGCAAGTTTTAGAAGTTAAAGATGGAAATGACATTAATGAAATTCATAAAGCTATTAAAAAAGGTAAAAAAGAACAATTCAAGCCAACTTTAATTATTGTAAATACAGTTATTGGATTTGGTTCAGCAAATCAAGGAACAAATAAAGTTCATGGTGCACCATTAGGTAAAGAAGATGGTAAAAACGCTAAATTATCTTATGGTTTTGATCATGATGAATTCTATGTACCTGAAGAAGTATATGAAGATTTTAAAAAGAAAACAATTAAAAGAGGAAAATCTAAATTTAATAAATGGAATAAATTATTCAATGAGTATAAAGAACAATATCCAACAGAAGCAAAACAATTAGAAGATGCTATTGCTGGTAAATATTCTTTAAACATTGATGAACTTTTAAAGAATTATCCTGTAGGACATAATGATGCTACAAGAAATACTTCATTAGAAGTTATTCAAGAAGTTGCTAAACAAAATCCAACTTTCTTATCGGGAACTGCAGACTTAGCTAGTTCAACAAAAACAAAAATTAAAGATGAAGATGACTTTAGTGTTGAAAATTATAATGGACGTAATTTAGTATTTGGAATTCGTGAGTTTGCAATGGTTGCTATTATGAATGGTATGACATTGCATAAAGGTGTAAAAGTTTCAGCTGGTGGTTTCTTAGTATTCTCTGATTATTTTAAAGCAGCAGTAAGAATGGCTTGTTTAATGAAATTACCAATTATTTTACCATTATCTCATGATTCTATTGCAGTTGGTGAAGATGGGCCAACTCATCAACCAATTGAACAGTTTGCTATGTTAAGATCAATTCCAAATATGCATGTTATTCGTCCAGGAGATGCCGTAGAAATGGCAGCAGCATGGAAATTAGCGATTGAATCAACTGAAAATCCTACAGCACTTATTCTTACAAGACAAAATGTAGAAACAATGGAAAATAGTTCTGTTGAAGGTGTAAGCAAGGGTGCTTATGTTATTGGTAAAGAAGAAAATCATTTAGATGCTATCATTATTGCATCTGGATCAGAAGTTAATTTAGCTATGAAGGCTAAAAAAGTACTTCTTGAAAAAGGTATTGATGTACGTGTTGTATCTATGCCATGTCAAGAATTCTTTGATCAACAAGATGAACAATACAAAGAAGCTGTTTTACCAAATGCAATGCGTAAACGTTTATCAGTAGAAATGGCTAGTTCATTTGGATGGCATAAATATGTTGGTTTAGATGGTATAACAATGTCTATTGATGAATTTGGTAAAAGTGCTCCAGCACAAGATGTTATCCCATCTTATGGATTTACTGTTGATGGAGTCGTAGAAAATATTGAAAAATTATTAAAATAAAGGGAGTACTCCCTTTTTTTTACATTCTTCCCTTGATTGTTATGATACCTTAGTAATAGGTGATTGAGATGAAATATGTTATATATGAATACGAAGAAGGTATAAAACAATTATTTGAAAAGTATCCAAATTTAAAACAATATTTTGATAATCTTACATTAGATAATGATTTTATGAATAAATTTATAAATTGCGTCTATAACAGTGTTGATTATATGAATGAACTTATTTATAAAGAATTGCACAATAGAAAAGAATATCATCGAGTTGGGAAAATGCATATATTTGAAAATGAACTTACACATGAAATAAGTCGTTTATATGTTGAAAATTATAAAATTATTATTGAATCGAAAGATAAAACAAACATATTCTTTGATATTCTCTATCATAATTTAAAAAGTTATGTTATAATAGATGAGAATTTGTAAGGGAGGTATTATCAATGTTATATGCAATTCTTGGATTAATCGTTGGATTAATTGCTGGGTTCTTTGCGTCTCGTTATTTCTTTAAAAAACAATTACAAAAAAATCCACCTATCAATGAAAAAATGATTCGTGCTATGTATATGGAAATGGGAAGAAAACCAAGTGAGGCTCAAATTAAAAGAATCATGGCTTCAGTTAAATCACAATATAAATAAGGGGATACCCTTATTTTTGTTTATATGAAAATATATATTACTAGACATTCCTTAACTGCATGGAACGAAGAAAAAAGACTACAAGGATGGAAAGACTCACCGCTTACTAAGCAAGGGAAAGAAGATGCTTTAAAATTAGGTGAATATATGAAAACAATACATATTGATCAAGTATATTCTTCGCCTTTATTAAGAGCAAAATCTACAGCTAGACTTATTTTTAAAAATGAAAATATTATTGAAGATAGTCGTTTAAAGGAAATGAACTTCGGTGATTATGAAGGAGAATATATTCAAGATTTAAAAAAGAAACATGATTATTTTTGTTTGTGGCATCAACCGCAATTGTCATTTTCTTTGCCAAATGGAGAAACATATGAAGAAGTTGTTTTTCGTTTGAATGATTTTATTTTAGAAAAATATAACGAAGATCCTCAACAAACAATTTTTATAACAATTCATGGTATGTTATTTACAATATTACATGGAATTTTTTTAGATTTACCTGTTGAACGATTAAATGAAGTTAATCAAGAAATTGTAAGAGGATGTTCGCTTTCGTTGTTTGAATTTGATGGAAAAAAACATAAAATAGATTTTATTGGGAAAGATTGTTTTTTAACACCTTTAAAAGAAAAAATTAGTTATAAATAAAAAAGATTAGTTTAACGATCATAAACTAATCTTTTTTACATCCATTGAATTTTTGATTCAGTATGATTTTTAATACGTTTGATATTATCTTTATGTCTATAAACTAATAAGATAACAGCTATAAGCATGCATAATTTTGCTGTTATGGACACCGCTAGAAACGGTGTAATACATAAAACAATCAAAGCAGTAGAAATTGAAGATAAAGATACATATTTTGAAATTTTTAAAACAAGTAAAAATACAACAATAGCAACAACTGCATATAATGGTTCAATACATAAAAAATAACCTAGACTTGTTGAAACAGCTTTCCCTCCTCGAAATTCAGCAAAGATAGGATAACAATGTCCAAAAATACATGCTAATCCAGCGATATATTTAATATCAGGATTTAAATTGAATTTTAAAGATAAATAACTACTTAAATAAAATATAATAACTGCTTTAAGAGCATCTAGTACAATTACAGAAATACCTGCTTTTTTTCCTAAGACTCTGCCAGCATTTGTTCCTCCTAAATTGCCCGAGCCACTTTCTCTAACATCCGTATTATAAAATACTTTTCCAATAACAAGGGCAAAGGGGATAGAACCGTATAAATAACCTAATAGAATCAATAATATTTCATACATTTTTATCACCAAGCTAAATTATACAGTTATCCTATAAAAATGCAATTAAACTTTGAAAAAAAACAAGAGTATTGATATAATAGTTCAAGTATAACAAAAGGAGTGATTATATGGCAAAAAAGAATACATATGATGAGTCAAATATACAGATTCTAGAAGGATTAGAAGCAGTTAGAAAAAGACCTGGTATGTATATTGGATCTACAGATAGTAGAGGATTACATCATTTAGTTTGGGAAATTGTTGATAATGCAATAGATGAAGCTCTTTCTGGATATGGTAATTTAATAGAAGTCACTATTTGTAAAGATAATAGTATTATGGTACAAGATCATGGACGTGGAATGCCAACAGGCATGCATGCTTCAGGAAGGCCAACAACAGAAGTTATTTTGACAATTCTTCATGCAGGGGGTAAATTCTCTGAAGATGGTGGTTATAAGACTTCGGGAGGACTTCATGGAGTAGGTGCTTCTGTTGTTAATGCACTTTCTCATTGGTTAGAAGTGACTGTTTGTAGAGATGGAAAGATTTTTAAGCAACGTTTTGAAGATGGCGGAGAAACAATAGGAAAATTAACAGTTATTGGAAAAACAAAAGAAACGGGAACATTGATTCATTTTTTACCAAATGATCAAATTTTTTCAACAATAGAATTTAATTATAAAACAATTAGTGAAAGACTAATGGAAAGTGCTTTTTTATTAAAAGGCATCAAAATTGTTTTAAAAGATGAAAGAACTGGAAAAATGGATGAATTCCATTTTGAAAATGGATTAGAAGCATTTATTGATTATTTAAATACTAATAAAGATGTACTTCATCCAACAATTTCTATTGAAGGTGAACAAAATGGGATGGAAGTAGATATTGCTTTACAATTTACTTCTGGATATCAAGAAACGACATTATCATTTGTTAACCTTGTAAGAACGGGTGATGGTGGAACACATGAAACAGGTTTTAAATCTGGACTTACAAAAACATTCAATGATTATGCGAGAAAATATGGTCTATTAAAAGAAAAAGATAAAAATTTAGAAGGAAATGATGTACGAGAAGGGCTTTCAGCGATTATTTCCATTAAAGTTCCTGAACATTATTTACAATTTGAAGGGCAAACAAAATCAAAATTAGGAACACCAGAAGCTAGAAATATTGTAGATAGTATCGTATATGAAAAATTATCTTATTTCTTAGAAGAAAATAAAGAAATTGCAGATAATCTTGTTAAAAAAATGATTAAAGCTGCTCAAGTAAGGGATGCAGCAAGAAAAGCAAGAGAAGCAGCAAGAAAAGGAAAAGGTGCAAGACAAGAAAGAATATTAAGTGGGAAATTAGCTCCTGCTCAAACTAAAAACAAAAAGAAAAATGAACTTTATTTAGTCGAAGGGGATTCTGCCGGAGGTAGTGCTAAACAAGGACGAGATAGAAAATATCAAGCAATTTTACCTTTAAGAGGAAAAGTTTTAAATAGTGAAAAAGTATCCTTACAAGATATTTTGAAAAATGAAGAACTTGCGACATTAATCAATACTATTGGTGCTGGATTTGGTGCAGATTTTAAAGTTGAAGATAGTCATTATGATAAAGTTATTATTATGACGGATGCAGATACGGATGGGGCTCATATCCAAATATTATTATTAACTTTCTTCTATCGCTATATGAAAGATTTGATTACAGCAGGGAAAGTTTATATTGCTCTTCCACCTCTTTATAAAGTATCTAAAAAAAGTGGAAAAAAAGAAGAGGTTATTTATTGTTGGGAAGATTATGAACTTGAAGATGCTAAAAAGAAAATTGGCAGAGGATACAATGTTCAACGTTATAAAGGTCTAGGGGAAATGAATGCTTCTCAATTATGGGAAACGACCATGGATCCCGAAACAAGAACCTTGATTCAAGTTTCAATTGATGATGCTGCTGTGGTTGAACGTAATGTGACTGTTTTAATGGGTGATAAAGTTGAGCCAAGACGTGAATGGATTGAACAAAATGTACAATTTACATTAGAAGATAATTATCAAATTTAGGAGGTTTTTATGTCTGATAAAAAAATTGTAATGAATTTAGAAGCAATCATGGGTGATCGCTTTGGAAAATATTCAAAATATATTATTCAAGAACGTGCACTTCCTGATGTACGTGATGGATTAAAACCTGTTCAACGTAGAATTCTTTATTCAATGAATAAAGAAGGAAATACGGCTAATAAACCTTATCGTAAGTCGGCAAAAACGGTAGGGAATGTTATTGGTAATTATCATCCTCATGGTGATACGTCAGTTTATGATGCAATGGTTCGTCTTTCGCAAGAATGGAAAATCAGAGCACCATTAATTGATATGCAAGGAAATAATGGATCAATTGATAATGATCCTGCTGCAGCTATGCGTTATACAGAGGCTAGACTTTCACCAATTGCAAGTGAATTATTAAGAGATTTAGATAAAGATACTGTATTAATGTCTTTAAACTTTGATGATACAGAGTATGAACCAACGGTTTTACCAGCTGCATATCCTAATCTTTTAGTCAATGGATCTACTGGAATATCAGCTGGATATGCAACAGATATTCCACCACATAATTTACAAGAAGTTATTGATGCAACAATTCATCGAATTAAATATCCTCATTGTCATTTAGATAAATTAATGGAATTTATCAAAGGGCCTGATTTTCCTACAGGCGCTATTGTTGAAGGATTAGATGGTATTAAAAAGGCCTTTGAAAAAGGAAAAGGAAAAGTTATTGTTCGAGCAAAAACTGAAATTATTGAAGAAAAAAACATGAATCAAATTGTGGTTACTGAAATTCCTTATGAAGTCAATAAAGCTGAATTAGTAAGAAAAATTGATGAGATTCGTTTTAATAAGAATATTGATGGTATTTTAGAAGTAAGAGATGAATCAGACAGAGAAGGTTTGAGAATTGTTATTGATTTGAAAAAGACTGTAAATGTTCAAAATACTCTCAATTATTTTTATAAAAATACCGATTTACAAAAAAACTATAACTATAATATGGTAGCCATTAAGGATAAAAGACCGGTTTTAATGGGAATTGAAGAAATTCTAGATGGTTATATTGATCACCAAATTGATGTTGTAACACGAGCAAGTTTATATGATTTAAATAAAGCAAATGAACGTTTGCATATTGTTGATGGGTTAATTAAAGCAATTTCTATTTTAGATGATGTTGTTAAAACAATTCGTGCGTCAAAAGATAAAAGCGATGCAAAAAACAATTTAATAAAACAATATGCATTTTCTGAAAAGCAAGCAGAAGCAATTGTGATGCTACAACTTTATCGATTGACTAATACTGATATTGTTTCTTTACAAGAAGAAAAAGCAGAACTTGAAAAACGTGTTCAAAGATTGAATGAAATATTAGAAAGTGATGATGTTTTACGACAAGTCATCATTAAACGTCTTAAAGAAATCAAACAAAAATATCCTATGCCTCGTTTAACACAAATTAAAGAAGAAGTTAGTGAAATTAAAATTGATGAAAAAGCTATGATTATTTCTGAAGATATCTATATATCTGTTACTAGAGATGGTTATATTAAACGTATTTCACAAAGATCAATGAAAGCAAGTACGAATATTCCATTTGGTAAAAAAGAAGATGATATTCTTATTTCTTTACATCATGCAAATACTTTAAATCATGTATTATTATTTACTAATAAAGGAAATTATTTATTTGTACCAGTTCATAAAATAGAAGAATTTAAATGGAAAGATTTAGGTAAACATGTAAGTTATCTTGTAAAAGTAGGTGCAGATGAAAAAATTATTTCTTCAATTCTTGTTCAAGATTTTAATTTACCTCTTTATGTTTTAATGGCAACAAAAAATGGTCAAATCAAAAGGACGCTTTTAAAAGATTTTGAAGTTTCTAGATATTCAAAAGCAATCACATGCATGAAAGTAAAAGAACAAGATACTATGATTTGTGCTTTACTTACTGATAACCAACAAGGAATATTTATTGTTTCTAAAGCTGGCTATGGTGGATTATATAGTGAACAAGAAGTATCGATTGTTGGTTTAAAAGCTGCAGGTATAAAAGCTCTTAATTTAAAAAATGATTCAATAGCAGCGGTTGATGTGTTTGATCCTTTAGAAAATTATTCAGTATTGATTCTTAGTGAAGACGGTCAAATGAAACGTTTAAAATTGAATGATATACCAGCATGTAAACGTACAACTAAAGGAACAACATTGTATAAAAATTTAAAAACGAAAACAATTTATGTAAAGAATGCATTTGTACTTTCATCTAAAGAAAGTGCTTCTGTCTATACTTCAAAATCTAAAGAGTATACATTTAAGCCAACAGATTTCAATAACGCTTCATTAGAATCAAGATTTTCATCGTTTATTAAGTTAGAAAAAGACGAAACTATTTTATGGAGTCAAATAAATCGAGTAATCACAACAAATGATTACAATGTAAAACAAGAAAATCAAAATTTACAAAGTGGTGTTATTGAATTAAAAGAAAGTAAAGAAAAAACTTTATTAGATGATTTTGATATTCAAGAAGTTCCTATTAAAAAAGAAACATCTAATTCAAAAAAGAAAAATACAATTAAATATGAAAAGATTACGTTAGAAGATATTTTAAATGATGATGAATTTTAAAAGAAGGATGATTGATTATCCTTCTTTTTCTTGTAAATAACATTTTAATAATTTAATTAATGCTCTTTTTTCTATTCGAGAAATATAAGAACGTGAAATGTGATACTCTTTAGCAATTTCTTTTTGGGTCATTTTTTTAGATGAATTTAGACCATAGCGTTTTATTAAAATATCTTTTTCTTTTGAAGTTAATACATCAAAACATTGAATAAGCTTTTGAAGATTATCAGCATCATATATTTGATCTAAAATAGGTTTTTCCTTATTATCAATTAAATCTTCTAAAACAACTTCACTGCCATCTTTATCAACTCCAATTACTTCATTTAAAGAAACTTCTTGATTTATTTTTTTTGCTGATCTTAAATGCATTAGAATTTCATTTTCTATACATTTTGAAGCATAAGTTGCTAATTTTGTTTTTTTATCAATACTGTAACTATCGATGGCTTTAATAAGTCCAATAGTGCCAATTGAAATGAGATCTTCTTGCAAATCTCTATTGTTATTATATTTTTTGGCAATATGGGCAACAAGCCTAAGATTCTTTTCAATAAGTAGATCTCTGGCGGCTTTATCGCCATTACATTTTTTTTGTAAGTAAAATTGTTCTTCTTTGAAAGTGAGTGGTAAATCAAAAGTTTTAGACTTGATATAAGATATAAAGTAAGCATTATTCAATAATGAAAGTAATAAAGAAAATATGTTGATCACCTCATTATAATTAATGCTATTTTTGACAAAAAATGATAAATAAAATTAATATTTCTTTTGCTTAACATTTCTTTAAAAATCAAGTATAATACCTGACTTTGGTATCCAGCATTAAAATATAGTGATAGTAAAAAAGCAGTAGGAATTCAAGATAGAATCTCTATTGCTTTTTCGTTTAAATCTTATAATTGAATATCTGTCTAATTTGCCGCTCTGTCAAATAGTAATTTGTAAGTGGAAGATTTGTAATCTTTTCGAATTCTTTTATAAATTCACTTGATGGCGTTACATTGATATATTTACTTTCACCTTTGACCACCTTAAAGCTTCTAATGAATTTCATGATTTGATGTGTGCTGTATTGATTATCCAATATCTTAAACTGGAATATTCTTTCTAACAGTACGGCAAGATAACAGATCAGGAAGTGTCCTTTTATGCTGTTTTCTTTTTGAAGAAATACAGGGCGTGCATCTAAATCAGACTTCATTATTCTGAAGGATTCTTCTATCCTCCATAGATTGTGATATGTATTATAGATATCAATATCATCCATATCCTTTTCTGAAGTAACAAGCATATTGTATCCTGCAAACTTTAGCTCTTTTTCAATCATTGATTCGTTTATTGAGGCCTTGGCTTTCTCTCCGTCTTCATCAATGAAATCGACATACTTTCCTAAATCTCCATATTCTGATCGTTTTGCCTGACTGTAACAGAGGTTTCTTGCTTTTTCAATCTGTTTGGCTATTTCATATTTTTTCTTTGAGGCCAGTTTTGGATTATAGGTAACAAGTCTTTTTTCTGTAAAGCAGAGGGTTTTCTTTTTACCATCTATTTCAAAAGTGTATGGAAATTTTTCGACACATGATTTATATCTGTATAACAGTGTGCCATCTCTGCTTCTTACATCCTTCCAATCATCATTATCCAACAGTATCCATGTCTTTTCTTTTTCAGGTAAGGATTTTACTGATTTTGAGAAGAGATAGCCATCTCCGTTTTCTTTGGAAAAGGCGATATTCTGTGCACAGTTCAATCCTTTATCTGCAACATGGATGGTTTTCCCTGTGATTTGATTTTTATCTTTCAGTTTTTTGATGACATTTCTCAGTAGGGGCTTTTCACTTTCGTTGCCAGGAAACAGTTCCATGCCAATAGGAATTTGATTTGCATCAAGAAGCAGTCCTAAGCCGACAATGGGATCTTTTCTGTTTTCTTTAGAAGGACCTTTTCTTCTAAAGTCATCTTCTCTGTCTATTTCAAAATAAAAATTACTGCAGTCAAAGTAGGTCTTGGAAGTATTGATATCATAGAATTTCTTTGTCTGTTCATTAAAGATTTCGATAAACTTGCCGTAGTCATTGCCGATGAATTCAAGACCATCAAGAAGCTGATCATAAGAAAAGTGAACGCCGTCTCTTAGTTGAGGAAGGACCTCATGAAAAGTTCTATGCTTACTGCATGGATTAACAAGACGAGCATAGATAAGAGATGAAAGAAGTTCGTAAAGGTCAAACTCAAAAGAATTATGCAGATTGAAATAGTCGACATACTTTTTGATATCCATTTTATTCATCATGGATATGAATGGAAAATATCCAAGATAGAGTTCAGGAGAATGATCGGAAATCTTAAGAGAATTCTTGTTTTTATTATTTTTGTTGAGTTCATCCACTTCTTTTTGAAAATAGGCAATAGGATCATCGATACCTTTGGCTTTCCAAGTTTCAACAGAAGCAAGTGATTTATAGGTGCGATGAGCACCACCATGCTTTTGAGGGGAGTAATAACTTTCAACGATGGAAAGATAGGTACGACCTTTAAGAGTAGATTTTTTAAGGAAAAAAGCCATAGAAACACCTCCAATAATATATCACTACTATCACTATATAAATTATAACATAAAAAATAATATAAAAAAATTAAAAGTATAAAAAAAGCCGATAAAATCGACATATTGAAAGAAATGGTTTAAATGTAGTTCTAAAAAATATAGTGATAACTTCTAAAGACGGGCATTACATTTTTTTTGTAAGTAAAATTGTTCTTCTTTGAAAGTGAGTGGTAAATCAAAAGTTTTAGACTTGATATAAGATATAAAGTAAGCATTATTCAATAATGAAAGTAATAAAGAAAATATGTTGATCACCTCATTATAATTAATGCTATTTTTGACAAAAAATGATAAATAAAATTAATATTTCTTTTGCTTAACATTTCTTTAAAAATCAAGTATAATAGAGTACAATTGTTATGTGATAAAGAGAGGTAATTTATGGAAGAGTTAAGATGTTACGGCTGTGGAGCTATTATTCAAAGTGAAGATGAAAAAAAGATTGGTTTTGTTCCTAAAAATGCACTAGATCGAAGTCAAGTATTATGTAAAAGATGTTTTCGTTTAAAAAACTATCATCAATTACAAGCAACAAATTTATCAGATGATGATTTTCTTGAAATTTTGAATAAAATTGGAGAAAAGGATTGTTTAGTTGTTTATCTTGTTGATTTATTTGATTTCAATGGAAGTTTAATTCAAGGATTGGTTCGTCATATTAATTATAATGATGTCATTGTTGTTGGTAATAAGAGGGATATTTTACCTCGTTCAATCAAAGATACGAAAATTATTCATTGGTTGAGAAGACAACTTAAATTAGAGGGAATTAAACCGTTAGATGTGTTACTTACAAGTGGGAAAAAGAATTATCATTTAGATGAATTAATGCAAATGATCGATCAATATAGAAAAGGTAGAGATGTTTATGTTGTAGGAGTTACTAATGTTGGTAAATCATCTTTAATCAATTCTTTATTGAAAGCCTATAGTGATGTTCAAGATAATTTAATTACAACTAGTGAGTTTCCTGGTACAACATTGGATCTTATTGAAATTCCATTAGATGAAAATTCGTCCATTTATGATAGTCCAGGTATTGTCAATAGACATCAAATAGCACATCTTATTGATGAAAATACATTAAAAGATATTTTACCACAAAGTGAATTACGACCTGTTAATTATCAGTTGAATTGTAAACAAACTTTATATTTTGGTGGATTAGCACGTTTAGATTTTTTAAATGGTTCAAAAACATCGATGACATGTTATTTTCATAGAAGATTGCAAATTCACCGTACAAAATTAGAAAATGCGGATGCTCTTTATAATCGACATAAAACATTAAAACCTGAAGTTGAAGAATTAAAAGATATTCAATCATTTAAAACATATCAATTTAGATTACCTGAAAATAAAGTCGATGTTGTTATTTCAGGATTAGGATTTGTGACAATTCATTGTCCAAATGCATTAATAGAAGTGAAAGCTCCCGAACAAGTTGGAGTCTTTATAAGAGAAGCGTTAATTTAAAGGAGGATATATTATGTTAACTGGAAAACAAAAAAGATTTTTAAGACATGAAGCGCATCATTTAAACGCTATTTTTCAAATTGGAAAAGATGGTTTACATGAAAATCAAATTATTGGAATTGATGAAGCTTTAGAATCAAGAGAACTTATTAAAGTAAAAATTTTAGAAAGTTGTCAACAAGATAAAAATGAAATCGCACAAGAATTATCTTTAAAAACTGATGCTGAAGTTGTTCAAATATTAGGGCGTACAATCATTTTATACCGTGAAAGCGAAAAGGAAATTTATCGTTTACCATGAAAATAGGAATTTTTGGAGGCTCTTTTGATCCTATTCATTTAGGTCATACAAGAATCATTAATGAAGCAATTATAGCTCTTCAACTTGATAAGATGTTAATTGTACCTACCAAACACAATCCTTGGAAAGAAGACAGTGTTGCAAATAATCAACAACGTATAGAAATGATTCAAATTGCTCTTAAAGATAATTCAAAATGTGAAGTTTGTACATTAGAAATTGATCGACAAGATAATAAAAAAAATTATACGATAGATACAATTAAAGAATTAAAAAAAATATATAAAAATGATCAGCTCTATTTTATGATGGGAATGGATCAGGCAAGCCAATTTGATAAATGGAAATCTGCTAAAGAAATTAGTGAACTTGTTCAATTAGTAGCTTTTAATCGAAAAGGATATCAAAAAAATGATGTTTTAAATGATTATCATTTTGAATTTATTCAAGCTGATTCAACGGCTGAATCAAGCACTCAATTTAAAGAGGGAAATAAAGAAATCGTTGATCGAAATGTTTATACATATGCATTTCAAAATGGCTTATATTTAGAAAATTTTGTTTCAGGATATATGAGCGAAAAAAGATTTAAGCATACATGTTCTGTTGCAAAACTTGCTAGAGAATTTGCTGTTGAAAATGGAATTGATGGTAAAAAAGCATATATTGCAGGAATGTTGCATGATATTGCCAAAGAAATGGATAAAAAACAAGAAGATGATTTGATGGAAAAGTATTTTAGTAAATATGTTGATAAACCAAGAGCAATTTATCATCAATGGTTATCAACATATTTAGCACAAAAAGATTTTATGATTGAAGATGCTGAAATATTACAAGCAATTCGTCATCACACAACAGCTTCAACAAACATGTCCTTGTTAGATATGTGCGTATATTGTGCAGATAAACTTGATCCTTTAAGAGGATATGATTCTTCAAAACAAATTGCATTATGTAAGGAAGATATCATAGAAGGTTTTAAAGGAGAACTAAAGAATTTTTATAAATTTTCGAAGAAGAAAAATAGACCTATTGATGAATGTTTTTTTGATGTTTATCAAGTATATTGTAAAGGAGATTTAAATGGATAAATTAAAAACAATTGTAAAAGTATTAGATGAAAAATTAGCAGAGGATATTGTTGTTATTGATATGTCAATTGACAGTCCTATTTGTGATTATTTTGTAATTGCAAGTGCAAGTAACGAAAGATTACTTCTTGCATTAAAAGATCATATTGAAGATGCTTGTAATAAAGAAAGATACTATGTAAAAAATATTGAAGGTAGAAAAAATTGTAAATGGATTTTAATGGATTACGGTGATATTGTTGTTCATTTATTTGATCCAGAAGAAAGAAAAAATTATGGAATTGAAAAACTATGGTCTGATAAGCCATTTGTCCAAGTAGAGGATATTTTATAATGTCGTACGAAGCATTTGCCTATTATTATGATAGTTTAATGGATCAAAATTTTTATAATGATTATATTCAATTTATTAATGAGCATGTAAAAGATTATCAAACTGTATTAGAGCTTGGATGTGGTACAGGAGAAATTGCAATACGTTTGGCTCATTTAGGAAAACAAGTTTGTGCTACAGATATTTCAAAAGATATGTTAGAGGTTGCTAAATACAAATGTATTGATTTTAAAGTGGATGTGATGTTATCACGTATTGATATGTGTGATTTTGCAGTTGATAGTCAATTAGATCTTATTCTTTGTTTATGTGATTCTTTAAATTATGTTATTGATTTAAAAAATGTAAAACAAGTATTTGAAAATACGTATAATGCTTTAAAAAAAGGTGGATCATTTATTTTTGATATTGATTCTATGTATAAAATGGAAACAATTTTAAAAGATTATGATGAAGAAAATGATGAAGATGATTTTTATTTTCATTGGCATGTTGATCGTATCAGTAAAGGATATGTAAAACATAGTGTAGAAATTATTGATAAAGTAGAAAATGATCGAGTTTATGAAGAACATTATCAAAAAACGTATGATGTTGAAACCTATATTGAATTATTAGAAAAAATTGGTTTTAAAAACATTAAGTTATATAGTGATTTTTCTAAATATGATACTGAATGTGAAAGAGTTATATTTGTATGTCAAAAGGGGTGATTTTATGATAGGTATTATTGGAGCAATGGAAGAAGAAGTAAAGGCTTTGTTAGATAAAACAGAAGATATTCATGAAAATAAAATTTTAGATTGTGTTTTTTACGAAGGAAAAATAGATAATAAACAAGTCGTTATCTTACAAGGTGGAATAGGAAAAGTAAATTCTGCTATTTGTGTAACATTATTACTTACAAATTATGACATTGACTATGTTATTAATATTGGTTCTGCTGGTGGTTTAAAGGATTATCAAAATGTTGGTGATGTTGTAATTTCTAGTCATGTAGCATATCATGATGTTGATTTAACAGCTTTTGGGCGTCCTATGGGTGAATTACCAGAACTTCCTGTATTTATTCCTGCAGATGAAAATTTGGTTAATAAAGCAAAAGATATTCTTCATAAAATGAATATTCATGAAAATGTTGGATTAATTGTTTCTGGAGATCAATTTATTGCTCAAGAAGGACAAGTTTCTAAAATAAAAAAAGATTTTCCAAATGCATTATGTTCAGAAATGGAAGCTTCTGCAATAGGACATACTTGTTATAAATTTGGAGTTCCTTTTATTATAACAAGATCTTTATCGGATGTTTATGGTCATGGTGAATCTTCTATGCAATTTGATGAATATTTAAAAATTGCTAGTGAAAATTCGGCTAAATTATGTGTTGAATTAGTAAAAGCCTAAGGAGGTTTTTTATGAAAAAAAGAGAAGATATAGAATTATTAGCTCCTGCAGGGAGCTTTGAAGCATTAGTCGCTGCTGTTCAAAATGGCGCTAATGCTATTTATTTAGGTGGCCAAAAATTTGGGGCACGAGCGTTTGCTCATAATTTTGATTATGCTGCATTAAAAGAGGCTGTAGATTATTGTCATTTAAGAAATGTTAAATTATATGTTACTGTAAATACTCTTTATAATAATGCAGAAATCGATGAAATTTTTGATTATTTAAAATATCTTTACCATATTGGTGTAGATGCTCTTATTATTCAAGATATGGGGCTTTTTTCTCTTATTAAAAATCATTTTCCTGATATAGAGATACATATGTCAACACAAGCAAGTGTTAGAAATATTGAAGGAGTCAAATATTTTGCTAAACAAAATGTAGATCGTGTTGTACTTGCAAGAGAAATGAACATTCGTGAAATTGAAGAAATATGTCATAATTGTTCAATTGATATTGAAGTGTTTGTTCATGGTGCATTATGCATGTCATATTCTGGTCAATGTTTAATGTCATCAATGATTGCTAAAAGAAGTGGGAATAAAGGCGAATGTGGTCAACCGTGTAGATTGCCGTATTCTTTATTAGAAGATAATAAAATAATCAAAAAACAAAAATACTTATTATCACCAATGGATCTATGTACAATTGAAAAAGTACCTAAACTTATTGATGCGGGTATTAAATCATTTAAAATAGAAGGACGTATGAAAAGACCTGAATATGTTGGTGAAGTCGTAAAAGCATATCGTCAAGCTATAGATTATTATTTTGATCAAAAAAATTACACGCCTGATATTTTACAGATGAAAAAAGTATTTAATAGGGGATTTACACAGGGATTTCTATTTCAAGATTATCTTAATCTAGCACAAGATATACCTGGAAACCAAGGCATCAAAATTGGTAAAATGATTAATTATTCTAAAAAAAGAAAAATGCTGGATATTAAGTTATCAGATACCCTTTATCAAAATGATCGTATTTATTTTCCTAAAAATGATTTTACACGTACAATTACTAAATTATATAAAAATAATCGATTAGTTAATACTGCATATCAAGGTGATCTTGTTTCTATTGAAATGGACCAGTTATTGGATTTTCAAGATATTTATAAGGTTGTTGATGCAAAAATTGTTGAAGAAAATAGTAAATATATAAAAAATGAACATATTAAATTACCAATTCAAATGAAAGTTTTTGGGTTAATTGGTTTACCATTACAATTAACAGTGATCTATAAAAATAAAAAAATTAGTGTTAAAAGCGATCAATACATTGAAAAAGCACAAAACGTACCTTTAACAAATGAAAGAATAAAAGAACAATTATCTAAATTAGGAAATACAATTTTTTATTTAGAAAAATGTTCAATACGTTTTCCAAATGATGGAATTGTTTCCATTAAAGAATTAAATAATTTAAGAAGAGTGGCTATTGATAAACTTGAAAAAGAAATGTTAGATATGTCTTTTAGAAAGATGAATGATTTAGAACAATTTAATTGCCTTTCTAAAAAAAGAGAAGATCATAAGAAAATAGCAATTCAAGTATCTGATATTTCTCAACTTGAACAGCTTGATTTGCATGGTGTTGAGCAAGTATTTGTACCTTTTTACCAATATCAAGCGCAATGCGATAAATATATACCTTATGTGCCATTTTTATATGATGAACAAGATTTTATTGAATTTTTAAATAGTGTTTATTATCAAAAGTGTCAATCAATTCAAGTGAATGATTTTGGTGCATTGAATCTTGTTAATGATAAAAATATAGTCTTAGGATATCATATGAATATTACAAATAATAAAGCAATTCAAGAATTCAATTTACCATTTGTTGTTTCTTATGAAGCATCGAAAAATGATATACAATCTTTTAAAACAAATCAGGACATTTATTTTACAGCTTACTCACAAATTATTAATATGAATTTAAAACATTGTATTATTTCAAATCATTATTTTTCTAGAAAACAAAAAGGCTGTCATTTGTGTAAACAACATCAATATTGTTTAAAAGATAGAAAAGAAATGAATTTTAAAATAGTAACAGATCAATACTGTAATAATTATGTTTTACATACGCATCGTTTTTACTTTGATAAAATCAATGATCTAAATGTGGATTATATTTTATTAAATTTTTTAGATGAAACATCTCAAGAAATTCAAACAATTGTTAATGATTATCTTAATATTACAAAACATTTATTATCTAAAAATAAGAATAATTATGATATTTTTCAAGGATATTTTACAAAATAAAAATAATTTTTATTAAATGTTTTTTTTAAAAATAATAATTAAAAAAAATATAATTGAATGTCTTTAATGAAAATGCTAAAATTTTTATATGGGAGGATTATTGTATGGCGATTGATACTGAATTAGCAAAAAGATTACGTTCATATCGTAATTTTAAACATTTAACACAAAAAGATGTTGCTGCGCATTTAAATGTTCCTCATTCTGCAATTTCCGATATAGAAAATGGTAAAAGAGACATTACTGTTAGCGAGTTAAAAGTGTTTTCAAATTTATATGGTAGAAGTGTAGAAGAAATTATGAGCGGGAAAAAATATGACTATTATAATATTGCCAATATCGCTCGTTTACTTACTGAACTTCCTGATGATGATTTAAAAGAAATCATGTTTATTATTGAATATAAAAGAAAAAGAAATGAAGAACGTCATTTGAAATAATATTATTTTTGACAAGCAAAACGTTTAAATTCATTCAAAATATCTTGATCTTTATCAATTAAAGATTGGGGTATTTTTTTTTGTGTTCTTGAGTCAAAAAAATCAACATGAAGTTTATCATCAACAGATACAATAGCATAACTTCCACATTGAGATTGCCCTCTATTAAACATAATACTACCAGGATTAATAAATATTTTATTCTTATATATTTCATAATGTGGGACATGTGTATGTCCATGAAAACAAATATGAATATCCGCTTTATTCATGTACTCAACTAAATAATCATATCCTGCATAAACATTAAATTTATGGCCATGTGTAATTAATATATTGCCTAATGCTGTTGGTAATGTTGCAGTTAAAGGGAAAAAACCTTGATCATGATTTCCATCTACAATAGCAGCAAATTCTTTTATAAATGGAGAATTTTTATCAAAGCAACTATCTCCACAATGTATTTTTAGATCGCATTTTACATTTTCTAAAACTTTTTTTAATTCATCATCATAGCCATGGCTATCGCTTACCAAAAGTATCTTCATAAAAAACCTCCATTATATCAATATAAATTATTATAGTCTAATTTTAATAAAAAATCTATTTCAAATCTATTTTCTGAAATAGAAAAAAAAGAGCGGAAAGGGTTTACATTTAAAGGGATAATTGATAAAATATATATAGGTTATAAATGAGAAGGAGTGTTAAAAATGAAACAAATTTTATTAGTTTGTTCAGCTGGTATGTCTACTAGTTTATTAGTAACTAAAATGGAAGGTGCTGCTAAAGATGCTGGATATGATGCAAAAATTTTCGCATTACCATTTTCTGATGCACCAAGAGTTTTAGAAGACGTTGATGTTATCTTACTTGGCCCACAAGTTAGATTCCAAAAATCTGCTATTGAAAAATTAGCTGCTGGACGTAAAAAAGGACCAATTCCTGTTGAAGTAATTGATATGAGAGATTATGGAACAATGAATGGTAAAGCTGTTTTTGAAATGGCTAAAAAATTAATTGGTGATTAATCACATAAAATAGTAAAAATTGGGGTTAACCCTTTAAAAAATTAGTTAAGGAAGGTATTTATTATTATGAAAAAAATTATGTTAGTTTGTGCTGCTGGTATGTCTACTAGTTTATTAGTAACTAAAATGGAAAAAGCAGCTGCAGCAATGGGTGATGAAGTTGAAATCTTCGCTTTACCAATTTCTGAAGGAGAAAAACGTGTTGGTGATGTAGATTGTATTTTACTTGGCCCACAAGTTAGATTCCAAAAAAATACTATTGAAAAAGCTATGGAAGCTGCTGGTGTAAGCAAACCATGTGACGTAATCGATATGAAAGATTATGGAATGATGAATGGTGAAGCTGTTTATAAAAAAGCTAAAGCTATGATGGGTGAATAATTCACTAGAGACGACTGTTTAACAGTCGTTTTTTATTTTAGTCTTTTTTAATTTTTTTTCATATGCTATAATATTCCAAAAGTATAAGGAGGATAATTATGGAAAAGGGTATTATTACTGTTGTTGGGAAAGATCAAGTTGGAATTATTGCTAAAGTTTGTACATATTTAGCTGATAACAAACTTAATATTTTAGATATTTCTCAAACTATTATTCAAGGATATTTCAATATGATGATGATTATTGAATTACAAAATGCAACAAAAGATTTTGGTGCTATTTGTGATGAACTTAATGAATTAGGAAATGAAATAGGTGTTAATATCAAGTTACAACATGAAAATATTTTTAATAAAATGCATCGAATTTAAAGGAGATTAGAATGATTAATTTATTTGAAGTTGCAGAAACAAATAAAATGATTGAACAGGAAAATTTAGATGTACGTACAATTACTATAGGGATCAGTTTATTAGATTGTATGGATCATGATATTGATGTTTTATGCAAAAATATATATAACAAAATAACAACTGTAGCAAAAGATTTAGTTAAAACGGGTGAAGAAATTGAAAAGAAATATGGTATTCCAATTGTTAATAAACGTATTTCTGTTACACCTATTGGTTTTGTAGGCTCTAATGCATGTAAATCAACAAAGGATTTTGTTAAAATTGCTAAGACTTTAGATCGATGTGCTGCCGAACTTAAAGTTAATTTTATTGGGGGATATAGCGCTATTGTTTCTAAAGGAATGACACCTGCTGAAAGACTTTTAATTGAATCTATTCCAGAAGCAATGAAAGTAACAAACAATGTTTGTAGTTCAGTAAATGTTGGTTCTACTAAAACAGGAATTAATATGGATGCTGTTAAATTAATGGGTGAAATTATTAAAGAAACTGCTGATTTAACAAAAGAAAATGACTCAATTGGATGTGCTAAACTTGTTGTTTTATGTAATGCACCTGATGATAACCCATTTATGGCTGGAGCATTTCATGGTGTAAGTGAAGCTGATTGTATTATTAATGTTGGTGTAAGTGGTCCAGGAGTTGTGAAAAACGCAATAGAAAAATGTAAAGATGAAGATTTTGGTAAATTATGCGAAACAATCAAAAAAACTGCTTTTAAAATTACTCGTGTGGGTCAACTTGTTGCTCAAGAAGCTTCAAAAATGTTAAATATCCCATTTGGAATTATTGACTTATCTCTTGCACCTACACCAGCTGTTGGTGATAGTATTGCAGATTGCTTAGAAGGTATGGGATTAAAGAGTGTCGGGGCACCTGGAACTACTGCAGCATTAGCAATACTTAATGATCAAGTAAAAAAAGGAGGCGTAATGGCATCATCTTATGTTGGGGGACTAAGTGGTGCATTTATTCCTGTAAGTGAAGATCAAGGAATGATTAATGCTGTAGAAAATGGAGCATTAACACTTGAAAAATTAGAAGCAATGACATGTGTATGTAGTGTCGGATTAGACATGATTGCTATTCCTGGTAAAACATCATCAGCTACTATTTCTGGTATTATTGCTGATGAAATGGCTATTGGTATGATCAATCAAAAAACAACAGCTGTAAGAATCATTCCAGTAACTGGAAAAGATGTAGGTGAAACGGTTGAATTTGGAGGATTATTAGGTTATGCTCCTATTATGCCTGTTAATGAATTTGATTGTTCAGAATTTATAAATCGTGGTGGAAGAATACCAGCACCAATTCATAGTTTTAAAAATTAGAGGAAACTCTAATTTTTTAATATATAAAAAATATTGACGATAATAAATTTGCATTATACAATATTTACGTCACGGGGGTATTATATGGATTATATGGATAGAGAATTACACGAAGAATGTGGTGTTTTTGGGATAATTGGTCATCAAGATGCATCACAAATATGTTATTATGGATTACATAGCTTACAACATAGAGGTCAAGAAGCTGCTGGTATCTGTTGTGAAAACAATGGTAAAATGATTTTTCATAAAGGCGAAGGACTTGTTACAGAAGTATTTAACCAAGATAAATTAAAAGAGTTACAAGGTAGTTCAGCTATTGGACATGTTAGATATTCTACTGCTGGTGGAGGTGGAATTGCTAATGTTCAACCATTTGTATTTAGAACTATGCAAGGATCTATGAGTATATGTCACAATGGAAACTTAGTTAATGCAAATATTCTAAAACAAGAATTAGAAGAACAAGGAAGCATTTTCTCCTCAACTTCTGATACTGAAGTATTAGGGCATCTTATTAAAAGACAAAGTGGACATATGATTGATAGAATATGTACTTCTTTAGATAAATTAGATGGTGCATTTGCATTTTTAATCATGGTTGATAATAGAATTTATGCTGCAAGGGACAAATATGGATTACGACCTTTATCAATTGGAATTTTACCAAATGGTGCTTATGTGTTTGCATCAGAAACATGCGCATTAGATGTCGTTGGAGCAAAATTTGTAAGAGATGTTGAACCAGGTGAAATTGTTAGGGTAAAAGATGGAAAATTATTAAGTAAGATTTATACAAAAGATCCATTACAAGATAAAATATGTGCTATGGAGTATATTTATTTTTCAAGACCTGATAGTAATTTAGATGGTATAAACGTTCATACAACAAGAAAATTAGCTGGTAAGCAATTATATTATGAAAATCCTATCGATGCAGACGTTGTTATTGGTGTCCCAGATTCATCGATTTCAGCAGCAATTGGATATTCAGAAGCATCAGGAATTCCTTATGAAATGGGATTGGTAAAAAATAAATATGTGGGTAGAACATTTATACAACCAACTCAAGAAATGAGAGAACAAGGTGTACGAATGAAGCTGTCTGCAGTATCGGCAATTGTCAGTGGAAAAAAAGTAGTTATGATTGATGATTCAATTGTACGAGGAACAACTTCGAAAAGAATCGTAAGACATTTAAAAGATGCTGGTGCAACAGAAGTACATGTTAGAATTGCTTCTCCAGCTATTAAATTTCCATGTTTTTATGGTGTAGATACATCTACAATAGAAGAATTAATTTCTAATAAAATGAATGTTGAAGAATTATGTAAATATATTGAAGCTGATAGCCTTGCGTTTATTAGTGAAGAAGGATTAAAAAAATCTATTCATTTTTCAAAAGAACATACATGTGGGTTATGTATGTCTTGCTTTAATGGAAATTATGTAACTAATCTATATGATTCATTTGATAAAGCAAATAAATTTGAAAAATAATTTATTTTGATATTATTCAACAATTATTGATCATATTTATTGAAATATTTCAATTTTTACTGTATTCTTTAGATGTTGGTAGTAGGATCATCTTAAAATTAGAGATATCCTAAAAGAGCGATATTTATTGGTAATTTAAAATAACGAGGGGGTTTCTCATATTTTAATTATCAAATGATGTGGGGCAAATTTTGCCCCACGTTTCTTTATACATTAGAAGTCAATTTTGGAAATATCTAAATCTGATGATGTATCAACATCATCATTTTTTATTAGAGCCAGCTGTATATCATCTATTCGCTTAGAAATCGATGCCAGACTATTAAGAATATCTTCTAAAATTACATCTTCTTCGACAATAATTGGTTCATTATTTTCATCAATAACAAGTGTAAATACTTTTTTCATTTTAATTTCTGTCCTTTCTGATACATGTAAAATAGTATGTCGTATCATCATTTAAAGTGTAGAGAATACAATTACGGAATCTTTCCCAGTTCAGATAGCCATTCGAAGCATGTTTGATAAGTTTAATAGTCTTATTTCTGTTTTCAACGATGGTAGTGTTCATTCTTCTTTTTGATTTGTCATCTACAATGATAAAGCTAAGGTTGCATTTGGAGATTTAAGATCCTTGAGAACATTGGATACAGTAACAATAGAGAGTCTACCTCCAAAAAAAAGAAATATAATCAATAATAAAGGAAACATGAGAAGACGATAAAAAATCTTTATTTTTTAAAACATCAATGATGATATCAAAAGAAACAATAGAATAAGGAATCGTATCTTCAATCAGGACAGCATGGGTAGAATTACAAGATGGGCATTTAAGGCGTAATATTCTGATGGTATGATTTCGATCAAAGATATCGACATGGCGGTCATAGTAGGCATGAATGATC
>NZ_JAOQJR010000006.1:0-131039 GCF_025566905.1 [Clostridium] ammoniilyticum | reverse complement strand
CCCACGATTTTTTAGTTACTCTATTTATTTTTAATATTGCTTTTTATTTTAACAACATTATATACAAATAAATAAAATATATTTGCTCTCATTGAAATGATTTTTTATATTACTATAATACTTGTTGTTTTACTGCTTGGCATTCTAGATGTTAAAAATAGAAATCATTTAGTATAAGATTAAAATGTACGAATTGAAGTTGTTAATTTACAAATTATTATGTATGAAATCGAAAAGGGTAAGTTATTTATGAAAATAAATTTAATAGTTTTTGTTATAAATGATAATATTTGAAAACAAATTACAAAATTTGAATTCGAGTAGATTAAATTGCTTAAAAAATATAAACTTATTATAGTAGATAAAAGATAAAGGAGAATTTCAAATGAAAAAAATCATGTTAGTTTGTTCGGCTGGAATGTCGACAAGTTTATTAGTAACAAAAATGGAACAAGCAGCAGAAAAAGTAGGAGATGAAGTAGAAATCTTTGCTCTTCCAATGTCTGATGGAATTAACAGACTTTCAACTGTGGATTGTGTTTTACTTGGCCCACAAGTTAGATTCAATTTAGGAAAAATTAAAGAAGAAGCTGCCAAAGTCAATCCAGGACTTCCAGTAGATGTTATTGATATGAAAGATTATGGAATGATGAATGGTGAAAAAGTATACAATTATGCTAAAAAACTAATGGATGAATAAATTTTAATAAAAATACTATTATAATTTTTAAGATCTATTATTTATAGAAGGAGAATAATTTACATTTTGCATTTATTCTCCTTTTAAATTTTAACTATTAGCAAAGTAATGTAATTTGCCCAGAAGGCGTCGAAACAGAAGTTATGAATAGTCAAAAAATATTAGCCAATTTGGTGGGGGGTATAGATTATATAACTTTTAGGACTAATTTCAAGAATAAAAATCCCGTTCATTGAAAAATTAAAATAAAAGAATAAAATATAAGAGGAGTAAAAAGATTGCTCTGATTAGTTTATCGTATTACATAGAAAAGTAATCACAAACTTTCCAGGCTGGTGATTACTTTTTTTCTTTTCAATCTTTTAAACGTTTTAAACTTTTTAAAAATAAGAAAATAAAAACGACTTGCTTATTTTCCTGTTTTCAAAATTTCTAATTTGTGGTAAAATTAATTTGCTGATGGCAAAAAACTAGTGTATTTAGCACTAGGATAGTTATTGTTTAAAATTAATCAAATCAAATTTGCGTCTAGTTTAAACAGCGCGAATATGACAGAAAAACTATATTAGAAAAAAATTCTCAATCCAAAATTTCGAAGTGTAGAATATATTATTGCCGTTAGCAAAAAGGACATTAAGTTGTCCTTTTTATTTTTGCACCTTTTTCTAATTTTTAACTTTTTGTTTTACATCCTTCTTACTATTCTACTTAAATTCATATTCTTTTAAATGAAGTCCATCAACTATTGTCAATTCAAAATACATTTCATAAAAATACTGATTAAAAATTATCATTATCATCTTATATCCATTTATATCAATTCTTTTCATTGTGTCAAAAACAATGTTTATTTTATCAACGTAATATACATCCTCTTTTTCAATATTTTCTTCAATATTATCTCCAACATTTTTATCAATTCTTACAATGTTTTCTACATTATTTTTCTCTATGTTTTCAAATACATTCTTTTCAAAAAAGTTTCACGACAAAGTCTTTTGAAATAACATTAATTTTGAAGGTTACTCTTATAGTATGACGAAATAATTTTGGATAGGTTACACTTTATTGGACAATTCTAAAGAGAACTGTTTATAATAAATAAAAATGAAATGAGGTAACCAAAATGGCAAGAAAAAGAAGAAATTACACTGATGAATTAAAAAAGAAAATTGTTGAATTGTATAATAGTGGAAAACCAAGGGCTGAACTTGTAAGAGAGTATGAGTTAACACCATCAGCTTTATCATCATGGATCAATAAATGCAATAATTCAGGTTCATTTAAAGCAGAAGATAACAGAACTCCTGAAGAAAATGAATTAATCAAACTTCGTAAAGAAAATCAACGATTAAAAATGGAAAATGATATTTTAAAGCAAGCAGCGCTGATTATGGGACGAAAATAAATATTATTTTATCCAATTCGTATAAATATCCAATCAGCGCGATGTGTAAATTACTCAATATTTCAAGCTCATCTTTATATTACGCTAAAAATAAACCTGCAAAAAAATATAACGCAGAAGAAGAAAAACTAACACAACATATTAAAGAAATATTTAAAAATAGTCGTAATAACTATGGATCTAGAAAAATCAAAGTTGAATTAAAGAAAAAAGGAATTATAGCCAGTAAGCAACGAATTAGACGTATCATGAAGGAAAATGGCCTTGTATCAACGTACACAGTCAAACAATATAAAGTGCATAAACAGACATGCAATAACGATAAAATAGATAACAAGTTAAAACGAAATTTCAATCAAGAAGAAAGAATGAAAGTAATTGTAAGTGATTTAACTTATGTCAATGTTGCAGGAAAATGGAACTACATATGTTTAATGTTAGATCTATATAACAGGGAAATTGTAGGCTATACAGCAGGAAAACATAAGGATGATGATTTGGTTAGAAAAGCAATAACTACAATAAAATATGATTTAAATAAAATTGAAATATTTCATACAGACAGAGGAAATGAATTTAAAAATAATATTATAGATGAAGTACTAGATACTTTTAAAATAGATAGGTCACTTAGTGCTAAAGGATGTCCATATGATAATGCAGTAGCAGAAGCAACCTACCTATAAATCAAAATTTTAAAAGCAGTTTAAGAGTACTTCGCATAATGTATATTATATAACTTTTATAGTATATATAAATAGTTTTTTATTATTTTAACTATTTATATACTTGTATTAGATAATAATAAAATATGTGCATAACATGACAAGTATTACGGAAATAAACATAACAAATATGAATATAAGTTTATTATTACTTTTAAGATTTTTATATAAAGCTAGAAATGAAACGATAAATAATAATATAGATAAAAGATAAAATGAATATAAAATAACATTACTGTGCATTTGAATTGCAAATATAAATAATAAAACTCCTAATAAATCCGCAAATAATGAATAAAGAATGATTTTTCTATTTTCCATTTTTCTATCCCTATTTTAATAATTCTAATATAGATGAACCTATACCATTATATTTAACATTGAAGTTATCGCAAATTGTAGAACCGATAATTCCAAAAGAATCACCATCATTTAATACTTTCATTTCATTAAATTGTTTTGAATAAATTATAAGTGGTACTTGTTCACGTGTATGATCTGTTCCTCTATATGTTGGATCATTTCCATGATCAGCAGTAACTATTAATAAATCATCTTCTTTTAATTCATTTATTAATTCTCCTAATTGTACATCGAATTCTTCAATTGCTTTTCCATAACCAGCAGCATTTCTTCTATGCCCATAGACCGCATCGAAATCAACTAAGTTAATAAATGCTAAACCATTAAAATTGTCACTTGCTAATTCAATAGTTTTATTCATACCATCTTCATTACTTACTGTTTTAATTTTTCTTGTAATCCCTTGATCAACAAATATATCTGGTATTTTACCTACACCTATAACATCTAATCCCGCATCTTTTAAAGAATCAAGCGCAGTTTTAGAAAATGGGGCTAATGCATAATCATGTCTATTAGATGTACGAGTAAAATGTCCTTCTTTTGTTCCTATATATGGTCTAGCGATAACTCTACCAACCTTCCATTTATCATCCATAGCTATTTCTCTAGCAATTTGACATGCATGATATAATTCTTCTAATGGGATAATATCTTCATTTGCAGCAATTTGAAAAACAGAATCGGCAGAAGTATAGACTATCCAATCCCCCGTTTTGATTTGATGTTCTCCATACATATCTAGAATTTTAGTACCACTACATGCAATATTTCCTACACATTTTCTACCAGTTTTTTTCTCAAATAGGTCAATAAATTCTTTAGGAAAACCGGTATCTGTAAATGTAATAAAAGGTTTTTCTGTTTTAAGCCCCATCATTTCCCAATGTCCAGTCATTGTATCCTTACCATTCGATGCTTCATTTAATTTTAAAATATAAGCTTGTGGGTTTTGTGTTTTAGCAACACCTTTAAAATCACCTAAATTACCAAATCCTAAATTTTGCAATGTTGGTATATTTAAACCATCACATATTGAACAAATATGACCAACGGTATTTGCTCCAAAATCATTATATTTTTTTGCGTCTTTTGCATTTCCAATTCCCATTGAATCACAAACAATGAGAAAAATTCTATTAAATTTCATGAATACTATCTCCTTTTTTTATTTTTGCTCTTAAATGATATTTATTATAATCATCAATAATTTTATTATTTGAAACATGAGTATAAATAGTGGTTGTTGAAATATCACTATGCCCAAGTAATTCTTGAATAGAACGTAAATCAGCACCATTTTCATACAAGTGAGTTGCAAATGTATGTCGAATAGTATGAGGCGACACTTTCTTTTTGATATTTGCATTTATACATGCTTCTTTTAGGATTTTATAAAAATACTCACTAGATATTTTATTTAAATGATTATTAAAAAACAAGTAATCATTATCTTTAAAATCTAATTTAGGGTATCTAAAATCATAAATATAACATGATAAAATTTCACATACATAGTCATTTAAAGGCAAAAGCCTTTCTTTATCCCCTTTTCCAATTACGTTTAAATATTTCATTTTTAAATTAAGTTGTGATAATTTTAAATTACACAATTCAGAAACTCTCATACCTGTTGCATATAATAGTTCTAGCATAGCTCTCGTTCTAGCATTTTTAAAATTATCCATTTCAATACTATCAAGTAATGTTTTTATTTCTTCCATATTTAAAACCTGTGGAAGTCTTTTAGTGTTTTTTGGTAAATCAAAAGTCTCCATAAGATTTTTTTTAACAATTTCTTCTTTCATCAAAAATTTATAAAATGAGCGTAGTGAAACCATTTTTCGTGATAAAGAAGATGCTGCTAGAGATGTAAATTGTTGTAAATATTTTCTAATCATATCTTTATCAATTTGATCGATTAAAACAACTTGATTTTGTTTTTGAATATAGTTTATAAAATGTTCAAGATCTCGCATATAATTTTTTAATGTATTATCTGATACCTTTTTTTCTATTAATAAATATTGTTTATATTCGTTAAGTGCATCATATATGTTCATATTACCACCATATTTATTATATCACGAATGATTATTGAAGAACAATTTTATATAAGGTAAATTTTTAACAGTGCAGATATGAATATTAAAAAACATATAATAATTAAGTAATTTAAAATATAATTAAATAAATATTTTAAACTGAAGTTATCTTTTTGTATGAAAGTTAATTTGAAACTTTGTATAGAAAGATAAGTTGACATAAAAGACATCACATACGTAATTAAAATTTCAATAATCATTTGAGGTAATACAATAATAAAAATATTATGAAACGAAAGAAGCGATTGATAATATTTAAAAATAAAAGAAATAATACATAAAATTCTATAAATGATTCCAATTGATATAACTGGAGCACCAATAAAACTTGTTGCTGAAACCATGATGATTATTATGTACATAAACGTACATAATAGATATGAATTTAGTTGATGTGTTTTAAAGAATATGAGATCAACCGAAATTTTATAAAGAGAATATTTATTTAATGAAAAAAATATAATTGAAATAATTGTTGAACAAAGAAAATTTAAGAATAAATATTGATGTAAATACATATTTTTCTTTTGAATAAAAAAAGACATCATATCTCCTCCTATAGCATAGGATATGATGTATTCTTTTTTTTATGATTATTCTTTTCTGTACTTGTTTTTTGATTTATTTAATAAAGCAGAAGCCGTTGTCAAATGATATTTATTCTCACTATTAATTTTATTGATTACATCCTCTGTTGTTTTTATTTTATTTTTCTCAATATTTTTGTCAAATAGACTTACTTGTTTTTTATAACTGCTTCGATTGATAACATTATTTAACGAAACTCCAATAAGTCTAAGAGGTTTTCCACTATAATTTTTATCAAATAAGTATTTTGCAGTAGAAAGTATTATCTCATATTCATTGATATAATCAATTAAAGGAGTTTGTCGTGTAACTGACTCAAATCGAGAATACTTAATCATAATACTGATCGAATTGCCAATCAAATTTCTTTTTTTTGCTCTAAATGAAACTCTAGAACATAATATACGTAAAGTTTCATAAATAGTCTCTATATCATTTGTATCGTATTGTAAGGTTGTTGAATTACCTACAGATTTTAATTCGTTTTTTTCAGTATTTACTTTAGAAATATCTATTCCATTGGCTTTTCTATATAATAGAAGTGCATTTTTCCCAATAATCTGACGTAATTTATTATAGTTATCATAATTAGCTACATCTCCAATAGTTAAAATGCCCATTTCTTTGAGTTTAGGTGCAGTTTTTTTACCAATTCCAAACATTTCAGAAACATCAAGGGGCCAAAGTAATTGTTTATAATTAGATTTATTTAAAATGGTAATACCCATTGGTTTTTTCATATCACTAGCCATTTTAGCCATAAATTTATTAGGAGCAATTCCAATAGAACATTTTAGTTTTAATGTATTTAAAACATCATTTTGAATGATTTTTGCAAGTTTGTAAGGATGAATATTATGTTCGATAATGTAATTAGAAAAATCAACATAACATTCATCAATACTTGCTATTTCTAACAAAGGACTATATGTTGAAATCAATTCAAAAAATTGACTTGATAAACGTCTATATAAATCAAAATTTACGGGTTTTATGATTAAATTTTTACATAATTGTTTAGCTTGAAATAATGGCATTGCAGAATGGATTCCATATTTTCTTGCTTCATATGAAGCAGTAGAAACAATCGCACGCCTGTTATTTCCAGATATTACTAAAGGTTTTCCTTCCAAAGAAGAATCATGTGCCATTTCAGCACTTGCATAAAATGCATTTAAATCTATATGAAATATAATTTGCATATAGCAGCTCACTCCCTTAGCAACATTGTAACATATTTTAATTATAAATAGTGCCCTTTATTTGCTAATGCTGTTTTATGTGCTAATCTCAATTTATCGGCAATCATTGCAATAAATTCAGAATTTGTTGGTTTAGATTTGGAAGCAGATACTGTGTATCCAAAGATATCATCAATGGCCTCAGTATTTCCTCTATTCCATGCAACTTCGATTGCATGTCGGATAGCTCTTTCTACTCTTGAAGAAGTGGTATTATAATTTCTTGCAATTTCTGGATATAGTACTTTCGTTACTTGACCTAAAATATCAATATTATCATATGTTTTCATAATTGCTGTTCTTAAATACATATATCCTTTTATATGAGCAGGAATACCCACTTCATGTAAAATTTCTGTGATTTCATTTTCGATTTTAACTTTTTGAATTTTTTCAGTTTCATTAACATGAGTCTCATTGATTTTTGTCTCATCTGAAAAAACGCGTTTAATAACATCCATAAAATAATTAAAATCAAAAGGAATTTTAAAACAATAGCTTACATTTAATTTTTCTAGTGCATTACTTATCAATGGACTAGTAAAACTTGTAATACATACAACTTTTTGATAAGCATTTTTATTGACTTCCCTCACTTTCTCTAATACTCCGACACCATCAATATCAGTGAGCATCAGATCAATAACTAATAAATCACAATTGTTTGTTTTAAAAAAAGTAATTGCATCACCTGCACTATTAGCAGTACCTACAATTTGATAATTGGAAAATTTTTCAAATTGTTGTGCTATACCTTCTAACAGTTCATGATTTTCCACAATAATAAAGATTTTCTTTTTTTCCATAATTACCTCCCATCCACTACCAACAACCATATTATATAAAGTATTCTAATTTATGTTTAGATTTTAGATAAAAATTAACATAAATTTATAAATTTAATAACTAATATTTAGTATTTTTAAAAATATATCTACATTTTTCTTAAGTATTTTTTATTATTTGTCGAATTTTAGAAAAATAAGAAATACAAATTATTACATGTTTTGTTAAAAATAAGATAAAATTAGTATTATTTTTTTATAAAAGCCATGTTAAAAACATGGCTTTTATTCGTTATCTATCATCCATTGTATATACATGCCATACCCTTCCAATATCTCTGATTTACTTGCATGTGTAACACAACCTATTAATTTGTTATTTTGAATGATCGGAGAACCACTCATACCTTGAATAATACCATGGCATTGTTCTATGATTTTTTGATCTGTAACAATAAATTTTATTCCTTTTTCCATAGGTTTATCTTGTTTTAATAGATCAGTAATTTTTATCTTACATTTTTCTACATTATTTTCATTTAAAACCGTAAGAAAATATGCATCTCCTAATTTAACTTCATCTATGGTAGCAGTTTTATAAACATTTTTATTTGGAAGATTATTAATTTTCCCATAAACGCCAAAATTATTATTTTTTTCTATCTCACCTATAGATTGATTATCAATATTACCAATTTTTTGACCTATATTGTATGACTCGGTTTTCTTTATACCTTTTATGGAAGCAGAATACAGTGAACCATCATTTATATCAAGATCATCATCAACCATATTGTGCCCCAAACAAGCAAATTTGCCTGTATTTAATTGATAATAGGTAACAGTTCCTATTCCTTTAGCACAATCTTTTACATATAACCCTGTACTAAATTCAGCATTATTTTTATAAATTTTCATAGTTTTATGATAAATATTCGATGCCCTTTTTATTGTGAATTCTAAATTACTTGTATTGCAATTTTTTATTATATTTGTTAAATCATCAATTGTTTTAACATTTTTCTTTTCAACACTGGTAATAATATCATTGATTTCAAAATAATTAGATGGATCAATAATTTCATTGTCAACTTTTATTTTATAGAAACCAGTAATGCAAACACCATCATAATTTAATATTATTCCAACAGATTCTCCTCCAATTAAAACATCAATTGCATTAATAGGTACTATCATTAATATAATAGATAGACAACAGGTATAGAAGGATATTTTAAGCTTTTTAAAAAGCATAGATACCTCCTGTAGCTTTTTTTTGCTACAACATATTTTGGTATCTATGCTTTAATTTTATACACATATTTCTTTCAATTTTTTTGCATGGTCTATAGATTGTTGTGTAATTTCTTTACCAGAAATCATTTTAGCTAATTCATAAACACTTTCTTTTTCATTCAGTAATCTTACATGTACTTTACTTGTGTTATCCATTTGCTCTTTTTCAATAAACAAATGGTTATTAGCAAAACATGCGACTTGAGCTAAATGTGTAATACAAACAACTTGTTGTTTTTTTGAGATTTTTTTCATAACGTGCCCAATGCTTTCAGCCACTTTACCACTGACTCCTGTATCTGCTTCATCAAAAATGATTGTACCACCATCTTTTGGATTTTGTGAAACAGCTTTAATTGCTAGCATAATGCGTGATAATTCTCCACCTGAAGCAATTTTTTGAAGTGGTTGAAGTGGTTGACCACTATTTGTTGAAACAATAATTTTAACATTATCTATTCCGTTATCATTAAAATCATTAATTTGAAAATCAAATTTAAATTGAACTTGTTGAAGATACATTTGATTTAAAATATATTTTACTTCTTTTTCTAATTCTAATGCTTTATTTTTTCTTAAAATAGAAATTTTTTTAGCATAGTAAATCAATTGATTTTCTGTTTCTTTAAGTTTTAAATTGATATTTTCAATCATTTGATCTCTATTTTTGAATAATTCTATTTTTTCTATTAAACTATTTTTAAAATCAATAATAGCATCAATTGTTTGGCCATATTTACGTTTAAGCTTGTTTAATTTGAAAAAGGTTTCTTGCACTTCATTATAATGTTCTTCACTAAAGTATGATTGAGAAAATTGATCATAAATATCTTGATTTATACCATCTACTGTATAATAAAGATCATATAGTTGATCATAATTGTGCTTAATATCATCAATTTCGAGATATGAAAGTTCGTTTAAACTTTGTTTGAAGAGATCCATTATTCCTTTTGAAGAATCCATTAATGCTTTATAGTTTTTAATATGTTGAGAATTTTTTTCATAATTTAATAGATTATTTCTCTCTTTTAAAAACTCTTCTTCATCAAAATTTTCTAAATCTAATTCTTCTATTTCTTCTAATTGAGCTAAATAAAAATCTAATTGTTCATCAGTTAATTCTTCTTTTGTTAAAGAAAGATATTTTTGATTTAGATTCTTATACGTTTGATAAAGAGTAAGGTATTCTTTTTTTAAATCAGTTAATTCATTTCCAATAAAATTATCTAATAGCTTTAAATGATAGGATTCATTAAATAATTGATGTGTTTCAAATTGAGAATGTATGTCTACAATTTGTGACATTATTTTTTTCAATAATAATTGACTAGAATTACGATAATTAATTTTGATTGCTGATTTACCATCGCGATTAATTTTTTTTGAAATAACAAGATGCTCATCAATGGGAAAATTATTATCCAATAAAATTTTATCTATTTCTTTATTAGAAGAAAAAACACCTTCAATAAATGCATAATCAGCTCCATTTTTTACAAATGATGGTTGACTACGTTGACCTATCAATTGACCAATAGCATCAATGATAATTGATTTCCCTGCACCTGTTTCTCCAGTTAAAACTGTCATTCCTGATTGAAAGTCTATTTGAACTTGATCAATGATTGCAAAATTTTCTATATATAAACTTTCTATCATAGTATCACCCATCCTTTACCCTTTAAAACAAATATGTGCTTCATTTACAACATTTTCAATATCAATAGGATTATTTACTCCACCAACTTTAAAATGAGCTAAAAACTCAATATTACCTTCTCCACCGGTAATTGGAGAAAAAGACAATGCTTGTAAGCTCAAATGACATTCATTTGCATACGCAATGACATTTTCAATAACCTTTAAATGTGTTTTAGGATCTTTTACAATTCCCTTTTTCCCAACTTCATCTTTTCCTGCTTCAAATTGGGGCTTGATCAACGCTACAATATCATCATTTTCATTTAATATATCTTTAAGAGGAATAAAAATATGTTTCAAAGAAATAAAAGAAACATCAATCGTTGCAATATTAGGTATCCCATTTTCAAACAAATCACGGGTAGCATATCTAAAATTCGTTTTTTCTTTAACAATAACTCGTGGATCATTTCTTAATTTCCAAACAAGTTGATTCGTACCTACATCTACAGCATAAACACATTGTGCACCATTTTGAAGAGCACAATCTGTAAATCCTCCTGTTGAAGAACCAATATCAACCATAACACGATTTTGCATTGAAATATCAAATATTTTTAGTGCTTTTTCTAATTTTAAACCGCCTCTAGAAACATAGGGCATAACCGTTCCCTTTACAAAAAGCTCCATATCTACAGGAACTTTTGTACCAGGTTTATCAATAATTTCATGATCATTATGAACTATTCCAGCCATAACAGCACGTTTTGCTTTTTCACGCGAATCAAAGAATCCTTGTTCTACTAGTAATACATCAATTCTCTTTTTTTCCATTCGTTAATTCCTCACATTTATTTATAACAGTATCTAAATCAATTTTTTCATCATCATATATTTCTTGTACAGATCCTTGCTTTGAATAATGATCTGCAAGTGCAATATGTTCAAAAGTTCTTAAAATATGTTTTTCATTACAATAAGTCAATAATATCGAACCTAATGATCCTGTTTTTAAAATAGTTTCATATACAAGAATCGGTTTATCATTTTCAGTAAATATTTTATGTACCATATCTTCATCTATAGGCTTAATAAATCTCGCATTTATAATTCTAATATTTAAATGTTTAATTTTGATTATTGTTTTTATCTTTTCAACATTATCACCATAACAAATTAAAGTCATTTTATAGTCATCTTTGCAAGATTCAATAGTCCAGGTACCTAATTCTAATTGATTATTATAATCAACTTTTATATCATCGATACTTCCTCTAGGTATTCTAATAAAATAAGGTTTATTAAAATTATGAAATGCTGTATTTACAAATTGACGAAGTTCTCTAGCATCTTTAGGAGCAAAAAGAACGATGTTAGGAATAGGTGATAAAATACTTACATCAAATACCCCATGATGCGTTGGGCCATCTTCTCCTACAATACCTGCACGATCAATACTGCAAAGACATGGTAAATCCATTCTAGCAATATCATGATTAATTTGATCATAAGCTCTTTGTAAAAAAGAAGAGTAGACAGAAATAAAAGGTTTTTTTTGAGAAATAGATAAACCTGCTGTAAAAGTAAGAGCATGCTCTTCAGCGATTCCTACATCAAAACATCTTTCTGGGAATACTTTAAATAAAGTATTCATTGCAGATCCTTTAATCATTGCAGGAGTAATTGAAACAATATCCTTATCAATTTTCATCCATTGTAAAACCTGATCAGATATAATTTCCGACCATGATTTTTTTGAAGGATTTCCAGAAGAAAGCACACGGCCATTTTTTACATTAAATGGTGGAGTTCCATGCCATTTACCTTCTTGATCATTTTCAGCAAATGAATAACCTTTTCCTTTTTCAGTAACAACATGTACAACGACACTCTTTTTATTCTTTTGTGCAAGTTGCAATACTCTTATCAATTCAACAATATTATGTCCATCCACCGGACCTAAATAATCAATACCAAAGTCTTCAAAAATAGTATCATTTATAAAACCTCTTTTTACAAAATCTTTAATATATTTTGTAGCTTTATAAACACCTTCTCCTAATTTCCCATGTTGTAAAATCGAACGATAGTCATCTTTCATTTTATTATATGTATTAGACATACGCACATTATTTAGAAAGTTGTTCATACCACCAATGCTTTTAGAGATTGACATTTGATTATCATTTAAAATTAAAATTACTTTATTATTAATTGAACCAAGATGATTTAAAGCTTCTAAAGATTCGCCGCCTACAATAGCTCCATCCCCTACTACAGGAACAATGCTAAAACTTTCTTTATTTAAGTCTCTTGCGATTGCCATTGCTACAGCTGCCGAAAGAGCTGTAGAAGAATGACCAGCCTCCCAAACATCATGTTTACTTTCACAACGTTTTTGAAAGCCTGATAAACCATTGAATTTTCTTAAATGTGTAAAATCTTTTGCACGTCCTGTTAAAATTTTATGAACATAACATTGATGTCCTACATCAAAAAATATTTTATCTTCAGGTGAGTTAAACACATAATGCAAAGCAATAGTTAATTCAACAATTCCTAAATTACTTGATAAATGTCCACCTGTTTGAGAAACAGATTCAATAATAAATTGGCGAATATCCTTTGCTAAGTCATTCAATTCCTTTTCTGTTAATTCTTTTAAAAAAGAAGGACCTTTAATTTTTGTTAAATCCATTTATCTCACTCTTTTCCATAATTTTTCAATAATTTCCAAAATCAATCCATGATTTAGTGTTAAAGAATACACAAGTTGCTGAGCTTCATTAAATAGTAAATCAACTTCTTTTTGAGAATTTTCAATTCCTAAAAGTGTAACATAAGTTTCTTTATGATTTGCTTCGTCACTTCCTGTATTTTTACCCAATGTTTTGGCATCAGATGTCACATCTAAAATATCGTCTTGAATTTGAAATGCTAAGCCAATTTTATAACCTATTTGTTTTAAAATTTCTAAATCGTTTGGTGAGGCAATTAAAGCCCCCATTTGAAAGGCACAAGATAATAATTTTCCTGTTTTATAATGGTGAATTTTATCTAATGTTTCTTTTGAAAGCTTTTTACCTTCATTTTCAATATCATATTCTTGTCCTAAAATCATCCCGTTTATACCACTTGATGTATATAAACAAGAAACAAGTGAAAGTTTTAATGAATCATCTAGATTGGTTTGTAAAATGATGTTTACTGCTTCATTAAGAAGACCATCTCCTGCTAAAATTGCTGTTGCTTCACCAAATTGTTTATGACATGTTGGTTTTCCACGTCTTAAATCATCATTGTCCATTCCAGGTAAATCATCATGGATCAATGAATAAGTGTGTATCATTTCTAATGCACAAGCAATATCAATATACTTTCTATAATCAAGACCATATGCTCTAATCACTTGTAAAACAATTAATGGTCTAATTCGCTTTCCCCCTGCTTTTAAAGAATAATACATAGCTTCCTTAACCTTACTATCAGGATATTGAGATAAAATATTTTCAAGTCTTTGATTAATTTCATTTATAACATTATTCATTATTTTCTACCTCTACATCAAAATCTTCTAATTGACCATCAATAAGTATTTTAGAAACTTTATTTTCTACATTTCCTAATTTTTTTGAACAATATTGAGAAAGCTGTACGCCTTCTTGAAAAAGTTCAACACTATCATCTAAAGATGTTTCGTTATTTTCTAATAAATCGACAATTTCTTCTAATCGTTTTATTGCCTGTTCGAATGTCATTTTTTCCATATACATTACTCCTTATGAATCGTTGCTTTAACGTAACCGTCTTTTAAATAGATAGAAACATTATCTTCATTATTTAAATCATCTATACTTGAAACATATTGATTTTCTTTTTTTACTAAAGCATAGCCCCTTTCTAACGTTTGTAAAGGACTTAATGCATTTAATTTAGAAATCAACATACTTAAGTTATTTTGATTGGCTTTAAGTTTATTATGAAAATTTATTTTTAATAAATTTTCATATGTTTGAATCTTTTGTTGATAATGACTTACAAATACTTTATTTTGAGATTGTAATTGTAAATTAAGTTTTGTATAAATAACCATATTATTATTTAAACGTTTTTCCATGAGATTAGAAATTTTATCTTGTAAATAAGAAACATATTGTAAGTGATCACCATATAGTTTTTCAGGATTTTTAAATAAATAAAAGTGTGTTAAGCGATTTAATCTTGTATTCAATGTTTCAATTTTATACTTCATATTTGATTTTAAAAGACCATCTAACATTGATAAATGCTTATACATATCTTCTATATTAGGTGTGGCTTCAATAGCTGCATAGGTAGGTGTTAACGCTCTTAAATCACATACATAATCACATATTGTAAAATCTATTTCATGCCCTATTCCACAAATAATAGGTGTTTTTAATTCAAAAATTGTTCTTGCTAATGCTTCTTCATTAAAATTCCATAAATCCTCTAACGAACCACCACCTCGTGCCAAAATAATGGTATTAAAGTGAAGTTCATCTACGAATTTCAAAGTTGAAATAATTTTCAAATATGCGTCTTTCCCCTGTACAGGTATAGGAAAAATGATAACTCTACACACAGGAAAACGTTTTTTTAAAGTACGCATTACATCCATTAATGCAGCACTAGGATATGCTGATAAAACAGCAATTTTGCTAGGGTAAGAAGGAATATTTTTTTTATATTTTTCATCAAACAAACCTTCTTGTAGTAATGATTTTTTCAAATTCTCAAATTTTAAAAATAATGAACCTACTCCATCAGGTTCAATATTTTTAACTATTAATTGATTATATCCTGTAACTGCATAAACAGAAACAGTTGCTTCTATTAAAACTGAATCACCATTTTTTACATCAAAATTTAATTGTTCAGCAAATCCTTTATACATAATCGCACTAATATGTGATTTACCATCTTTTAGTGTAAAATATAAATGACCAGAACTCATATTTCTTTTAAAATTAGATATTTCACCCTTGATGAAGACATGCTGTAATTGCATATCAACATCTATTTTTCGCTTTAAATAGTTATTTAAAGTAGAAACTGTTATATATTTTTTATCCAATGGCACCTAAAACTCCATTAATAAATTTATAAGCATCTTCATCACAGTATTTTTTTGCTAATTCAACTGCTTGATTAATTGAAATTTCTTTAGAAACTTCATTTCGTTCATAAATAGCTACATAAAGAATTGCTTTTTCCATTATAGAAAGACGATCAATTGACCATGATTTTTTCAAATTCTTTTCAATAAGAGGCACATATTCATCAATACGTTCAATCGTATTGAAAACAATTTCTTTACAAAGTTCAATTTCTCTTTCATCCATTCTTGGTTTATAACATTCGTTTAAATAATTCATAATTTCTTCTTCTGTTGAATTTGTTAAAAGATATTGGTAAACTGCAATAACAGCTTTTTCTCTAATTAATTTTTTTCTTACTTTTTCCATACACATTTCCTTCCAAAATATATTCATATTCTATCATAGTTTCTTACGAAATTAAATAAATAAACACAATAAAAAAGGAATTGCTAGACAATCCCTAGAATTTAATTTTATTGACATTAACATTCACTTTAACATTTCTAAAGCCAATATATCTATCAATAGCATTTACAACTTCATTTTGAATTTCACTAACAACTTTTCCAACATTAAGCCCATAATCAATGACAATGTCAATACCGATGATTACTTGATTATGATCATTGATTTCAATATTTACAGAATTTTTTCCACCATCAAAATCAATCCCGTTTATTTTACTCACTTCATGATTAGTAATTGCTTGAAAAACAGATAATTCAATATATTGTTCACCTAAATTATTTTTCTTTTCTACTGTATAGTATTCCATAAAATTACTCCTTTATATCTCTATACTTTATTTTATCTAAAAATCATTGATTATTCAAGTTAGAAGTATCATTAGTCTTCAACAAATTTAACTTCAATGATATATCCATTATATTTATTATGAATAAGCTTGATGATTTTATTAGCATCTTTCGAAGTTGCATCTTTTAATTTTACAACTACTTTCATGTGTCCACCATCAATCTCACAAAAACATTCTTTATACCCTTTATCAGTTAATAACTGACAGATATCTTTTTCATTTTTTATAATTGCTTTTGTTTTTTCATTAGAAGTAAGTGCTGTTGAAATTTCTTTTTCAGATGCTTTTGAAGAGGCAATTACCGTATTATTGTCATTAATTTTATTTTCATGATTTTTATTGAGTTCACTTTGCAAAATTTCTATTCTACTTAATGATTTTTTTGAGACCGTGTCACCTTGATCAATTGGTGGTACTAATAAATAATAAATTGATAAAACAAGAATCAATGTAAATAATGATAAAAATGTTATAGCTTGTTTATTCATGAACATCCCCTCATTACCTACTGTATGCAATCACGTTTTAGAATATGAAAAAACACTAGGTTTTGTCCTAGTGCTAAGCTCTGCCTGAATATTTTCCTTCAGCAGTTGAAATAACGACCATTTCTCCTTCATTAATAAATAAAGGGACTTTGATTTGGAATCCAGTTTCTAAAACAGCATTTTTTGTTGCTCCAGTTGCTGTATCTCCTTTAACCGCTTGTTCTGCTTCAGTAATTTGTAAAGTAACTTTATCAGGTAATTGTACACCTAATACTTCACCTTCAAAACTTCTAATCGTTGCTGTATCACTTTCTTTTAAGAAATTCTTTTCCCATTCCAAATTTTCAGCTGGAATTTCAATTTGTTCATATGTTTCTCCATCCATAAATACAAATGCATCCCCTGTATTATACAAGTATTGCATTTCTTTTTTATCGATTTGTGCTCTTTTTACTTTATCATTTCCACCGAATGTCATTTCAGTAGTAGATCCAGTACGTAAGTTTTTCATTTTAACTTTAATATTTGCTGCTGCTCTGGCAGTTTTATTATGAGAATAATCTAATACTACAAATAAATTTCCATCCATTTGAAAAGTAACACCTGGTTTTAAATCACTAACGTTAATCATAATAATCTCCTTTTTAATAATATCCTTGTTGATTGTAACAAAAAATTATTATGAATGGAATAGTTTTTTTATTTTTACAATCGATATTCTTACTATTTATATTTTTTGAAAAAAATTAACTTAAAAAAAAGAAATTTAAGAATAAATTGTCTATATAATAATAGGAGGATTTTTATGGAGGAACTATTTGAACAGATTATTTATCAAGCTATTAAAAAAAATGTAAGTGATATTCATTTACAATGTACAGAGAAAGGAGTGATTAAATTTAGGATTTGTGGGGAACTACTTACTTATGAAATCTATGAAAAAACAAATATTATTCAATTAATGAATTATATTCGTTTCATTTCTAAAATTGATTTAAATTATTACCGTAAACCTCAAACAGGACATTATGTGTATGTTTTAAATAATAAAAAATATAACTTAAGAATTTCCTCACTTATTGGAAAAGATATGGATTCCATTGTTATTCGTATCCTAAATAATCATCAAAAATTATCATTAGAAAATATTAGTAAAGATATTCATGTTTATCAATTTTTAAAACAGATTGTCCAAAAGGATAGCGGATTATTTGTAATAAGTGGTGCAACTGGCTCTGGGAAATCTACAACATTATATGCTATTTTAGATGCAATTAATAAGATGTATAAAAAAAATATTATTACACTTGAGGATCCTATTGAAATCAATAAAGATTATTGTTTGCAAATTGAAATTGATGACAGAAAAGGTATCAGCTATCATGAATCGTTAAAACAAATATTAAGACATGACCCAGATGTCATAATGGTCGGTGAAGTACGTGATGAAAAGACAGCTCAATTAGCACTTACATGTGCTTTAACTGGACATCTTGTACTAACAACTATTCATGCAAGTAATTGTATAAATACGATTAAAAGATTAGAAAACTTAAACATTTCATCTCTTGATTTAGAAGATGTTCTTCTTGGTATCATGACACAAAAAATGCGTTTTAACGATAAAAAAGAAGTATTTATTTTAAGTGAATACATTGATCAAAAAAACTTATTAAAATATTTTGATCGAAAGAAAATAGATTACTATGATTTTTCGAAAGCTGCATGCACATTAAAAAATGTAGGTGTTTTAAATGAAAAATAAATTACTTAATTTTATTGATCTACTTATTTTTTTCTTTAATCAAGGATATTCATTACAAGAAACGCTTGATTTTTGCAGTTTGCTTAACTATGAAAAAGAAGTAAAGGAAATAAAGAACTATTTAAATCAAGGTTTTTCTCTTGACGAAATTTTTATAATGCTTCCCTTTCCTACTCTATTTAAAGAATATTATTCATTTTTTAAAAATGAATTCACATTAGAAACTGCATTAAAAAAGGCAATTGAAATTTGCAAAAAAAGAGATGAGTATAAAAATATTTTTTTAAAAAAATTGGCATATCCAATTATATTGCTTATTTTCTTATTTGTTTTTTCTATTTTTACTGTTTTTTACTTATTACCACAGGTTGAAATTTTATTTAACGATTTTGATATTCAAAAATCATTTATTATTCAATGTCTATTTGTATTATTACATGCAATTCCTGTTTTTTTAACACTAATTACTATAATAAATATTATTTTAATGATATTTATCTATCAAAGCATTGCAAAACAAAAATTCAATCAGATAGATTTTTTGATTAATCACACACATTTTATTAAAAAATTGATTTGTAAGTATTATTCGTTAAAGTTTGCAATTTATTATAATGAATTACTCATACAGCACTATGATACAACATCCATTATTGAAACTTTATATGATAAAATAACTGATAGTGATATTAAAATGATTGTTTATGAACTTTATCGTTTAATTATAAATGGTCATGATTTTAATTTAGCAGTTAATGATTTTCCTTATTTTTCAGATGATTTTAAAAAATTTATATCTATTATTCAAAATAGTCATGAAAACCAAAGTTTAGAAAATTATATCCAACTTACATTTATGCAATTAAATCAATTTGTTTCTAAATTTATAAAAATCATAGTTCCATTGATTTATGGTTTTGTTGCTACATTTGTAATTGTTGTGTATGTTTCAATAATAATTCCTATGATGAATGTTGTCTCAAATTTATAAAAAGGAGGATTATAAGGATTATGAATTCTAATAAAAAAGGTTTTACACTCATTGAAATGGTTTTTTGTATTTCTGTAATACTAGTTATTTTACTGCTTGTTATTCCAAATGTTACAAGTAAAAATCGTTTAGTAAAAGAAAAAAGTTGTGATGCACAAATTGAAGTTGTTAACTCACAAATCATTTTGTATGAAATCGAGCATGGAGAATTACCAACTAGTATGTCTCAATTAACTTCTGGCAGCCATCCTTATTTAAAGGAAAAACAAGCTGTTTGTCCTTCAGGACTTGCCATAAGAATAAGTGATGGTGAAGCCTATGTTTCAAAATAAAGGATTTACTTTGATTGAAATGTTGTTAGTAATATCTATTATATTAACATTGTCAGTACTTTCGTTCCCTTTTATGAATACAAAAACAATTTATATAACGGATGAATGTGTAAAAAAACAAATAGGAATGATTATTAATCAGGCTAAAAGTAAGGCAATAATTAGTCATGAAAAAGTTAGTTTAATTGTATCAAAACAAGAAATATCTTTTATTGATCATCAAAAAAAATACAGAGTAGTTTTACCTAATAATTATTTTTTCAATAATATTAAAGAAATATATTTCAATAAAGATGGCAATATAAATCAAGCAAATCATATTGATCTCATTGCACCCAAAAAGAAATATACCCTTATTTTTCATCTTGGAGCGGGTGATTATGAGTTTAAATAAAAAAGGTTTTACTTTGATTGAAAGTCTTTTTGCTTTTAGTATCTTTACTACTGTTATTATTCTATTAGTGTCTTTATATGTAACAAATTCAAAAACAAACATCAAAGTCAATCAAGAATACGAAACTTATCAGTCAGAGAAACAACAAATAGAATATACACTTAATTTAGATGAAGGAATAGAGACATGTCTAAAAAAGGCTTTACATTAGTAGAAGTATTATTGAGTTTATCTATCACATTACTTATTGTTTTAAACTGTTCATTACTAGTGAAAGTTTTAAAAATTTCTAATCAATCAAAATATATCGATACATCGCTAGAAAATGCAATATTTTCACTTAGTAATGAACTTATAACGGCTAAAAATATAGAATATGGTGATAGTTTAAGTTTTCTCGATGAAAATGACGATTCTCATAAAATAATACTACAAAACAAACGACTCGTTATTACACCTGGACACCATATTTTATATCATGACATTGATTCTGTATATTTTGAAAATACGAATGGATTTATCAAAATAAATTTAATGAGTAATAATAAAGAATATCAATTTATTGTAGGTAGTGATTATGAAAAAAAAGAAGAATAACGGAAATGTTCTACAAATCACCCTTATTTTATTGCTCATGCTTTCTCTTAATATATTTTCATTATGTCATTTGACAATTCTAAATAGTCAAGGTTTTCAATCTATGAAACAAACGAATGATATAAGACTACTTAAAAATATACTTATTGCAAATTATAAATACGAAAATCAAAATAGCATTTTATTAAGTAATTATTTAGAACTTGAAAATTACACAATTTCGTATACTGTTGATGATATGGGAGATTATTTTTTAATAGAAACAAGATTAAAAAATGATCGATATAAACTCAATATCACATTTTATCTTGAATTGGATAAAGAAAAAAATGTTATAAAAAAAGTAGAATAAATTGTTATTCTACTGAAGATATGGATTATTTAATTTTTCTTGTATTAAAGTTGTCAATTCACCGTGTCCAGGATATATTTCATAATCATCTTTTATTTCTTTAATTTTTTTTATACTATTTCTTGTGTCTGTTGAAGATGATGTTGGAAAATCAAATCTACCAATTCCGTTTTTAAACAAAACATCTCCTGAAAAAATAACATGGTAATTTTTTAAGATGATAAAGCATGAACCAATTGTATGTCCTGGCAAATGTAAAAATTCAAAATGAAAGTCACCAACATCTATATCCTTATCAACAGCTGTTGCTTTAGATTTGATTTTTAATTCACCGTAATAGTTAGATAAATTTAATTGATCATTGTAAATCATTTCATAATCATCTTGATGAATATAAATAGGGCAATTATATTTTTCTACTAATTCATCTATAGCTCCAATATGATCAAAGTGACCATGTGTTAATAAGATAGCAGTTAATTGTAAATTATTTTGTGTTAAATAATTTATAAGTAGCTCAGCCTTATCCCCTGGATCAATTAGAATCGAATGATTATTATTTTCTATCAAATAACAATTTGTTGACATTATTCCAAGTACAAATTTTTTAATAATTAATCTTTCCATAAAATATTCTCCAATAAAAAAATAAGCCTAAGCTTATTTTTTTTCTTTGTGTACAGTTTTTTTATTGCATCTAGGGCAATATTTATTTACTTCCATTCTATCTGGATGATTTCTTTTATTTTTAGTGTTGATATAATTTTCTTCTCCACATTCTGTACATTTTAAAATGATATTATCTCTCATGATTACACCTCCGCATCACTAAAACTTTCTTAGATATAATAACATATTAATTAATGAAATACTAGCATTTTTTTAATTTAAACCATATTTTTCTACATATTTATCAACAACTTGATGTGCAATAATTGGTGCAGATGAATCAGCGCCCGATGATGAACGATCTTCTCTAAATGCAATACTAGCAAATGCAACTAATGGTTTACTATCTTCTGTTGCTGAAATATAACCAATTTGTAGATGGTTTGGGTGGTCAACATTTGAATTACCATCATATTTTTCAGCTGTTCCTGTCTTACAATAAACAGCATATGGCTTTTCTGACCAATACGTATGTGATGTTCCATCTGTTCTTGTAACACATGCGCGCATTCCAGCTTTTATTTGTTTAAATGCATCTGCCTGTGAAGAAACATCATCTTGAATATTTGTTTTGAATTTATAAGTTGTGTATCTATTTCCTTCTCCATCACTTTTAAATGATTCAATAAGGAAATGAGGTTGAACTTTTTTACCCATATTAGCAAGGGTACATGTATATTGTGCCAATTGAATTGGAGTATATGTGTCATATTGTCCGATACATGCATCTAATAAATGCCCAGGGGCAGTATCTCTTCCTTTATATCCGTCACTTTCATTTGGAACATCCAATCCAGTTTTAACACCTAAACCTAATTCACCAAAATCCCTTCTGATAGTAGAGAGAGTTTTGACAAAACGATTGAGATCAACATTTAAAGCGCCATGAGGTACATATTCAACACCAGCTAACTTCATAGCAATTCTAAACATATAAACATTTGATGACCAAGCAAGCGCATCTATTTCATTAATGTTTCCCATTGTTTTCCATGATTGTTTAGCTTTTGTAGAACCTTTAAACCAAAGCGGCTCATCTACAAAATAAGTATTAGGAACAATGATATTTTCTTTAAATCCTGTATATAATGTACCCGCTTTTGAAGTAGAACCAATTTCTACCGCTTCTAAAAAGTTACCTGTAGAAATATCTTTGACCTCGCCAGTTTCTTTGTTAATTTCTTTAGCTGACATAACTAAAATTTCTCCATTATTAGGATTCATCATTACAAAATACATTTTATTGAAATAAGTATTAAAGCTATTACATGTCGTTAATTCATTAGTAATAAGTTCATCAGCAAAAGATTGTAACTCTAAATCAATAGATAAGCGAATGTTATCTCCTTTTTCACCATTAACATTGTTTGTGATAATAGGATCACCATTACTATTATATTTAACAGAATATGATGAATTTGATGCTTTTAAAATATCTTCATATTGTTTTTCTAAACCACTTGTACCGACTCGTGAATTACCAGTATACCCTTTTGCAAGTAATTCTGTTTTTAATTCCGTAGGCAATCCTTGTCTTTTAGTTGTTAATTTTCCAATCAACGCGCCAAGTTGACCATTCACCATTGATTGACGAGACCACCCACTACTTATTTGAATACCTTTTAAAATATTTGTATTTTCTCCTATAACACTAGCTTCTTCGACTGTAATCCCTTCTACTAAAGTTACAGAACCTGTTTTACATCGTTTCATTAAATATTCAAAACGTGTTTGTTCTATTTCATCTTGTGTCATATTTTGATATATATATTCCATAGATAATTTAGAAACAATCAAATTTGTTTTTGCCTTAGAATAATCAGCATCATCAGGGTTTTCTGTTTTTAATTTTTTTAACTCTTTGTCACTTAACAAAGATTCTGCTAATTTTTCATGAGCAATAATAAAATAATCTTTTATATTTCTTTCAGTAATGTTATTAACGTTATTTTTAGAAAAGTCAATTGTAATTTTTTCACTTAAAAATTTTGCAATATACGTAATTTCTTTATTTGTAATTTTCTTAGGTGCATAATAATCAACACAAATAACATTTTGATTACCCATGATTTTTGTATAATTACGATCATAGATTTCTCCACGCGGTGCATCATTTGTATATGTTGTACTTCCATAAGTTTCCAGTTTGACTTCTAATGTATCAGCTTGAGTTAATTGTACATAAGCCAATCTAATAATTAAAATAAAAATTAAAACAAGTGTCACAGCAATTAGTTCAATTAATCTTTTAGATACAATTATATCAGATTTACTATTTTGATATTTCTTTTCTTCATTAAATCCATGAAATCTTACAGTAGCAGTTTTTTTGTTAAAAAACTTTGGCATATTTTTCCTCCTTCCTTGAACAATTATATTATACTTTAGATTATTAGTAAATTTGAATTAATCGATAATATAAATTTATTTAACATATTTAACATATTTAAAATAGCAGCGATTGCTGCTATTTATTCATCATCAACTGATAATATTGCCATGAAAGCTTCTTGTGGAATTTCAACACTTCCTACTGCCTTCATTCTCTTTTTACCTTCCTTTTGTTTTTCTAGAAGTTTCTTTTTACGCGAAATATCTCCACCATAACATTTAGCAAGGACGTTTTTACGCATTGCCTTAATTGTAGTTCTTGCAATGATCTTACCTTGTAATGCTGCTTGTACAGGAACTTCAAACATTTGTTTTGGAATAATTTCTTTTAATTTTTCACAAATTACTTTTCCTCTTGAATAAGCAAAATCTTTATGAACAATAGATGATAAAGCATCTACAACATCACCATTTAATAAAATATCCATTTTTTGTAATTTACTTTCTCGATATCCTATTAATTCATAATCAAATGAGGCGTATCCCTTTGTACTAGATTTCAATTTATCAAAGAAATCATAAACAATTTCTGATAAAGGAATATTATAAATAATATTACGACGTGTTTCATCAATATAATCTATATCAACATATTCTCCTCGTTTTGATTGGCATAGTTCCATGATAGATCCAATATACTCATTTGGAGTCATAATTGAAGCTTTTACATAAGGCTCTTCAATATAATTTATTACTTGTGGAGATGGCATCATTGCAGGATTGTCAATTTCAACCATTGTTTTATCTGTTAAAAATACTTTATAAATAACAGATGGTGCAGTAGCAATAAGTTCTAAATCAAACTCTCTTTCTAATCTTTCTTGAATAACATCCATGTGTAATAATCCTAAAAAACCGCATCTAAAACCAAATCCCAATGCTTGCGATGTTTCTGGTTCAAAGACAAGAGACGAATCACTAAGTTGTATTTTTTCCAATGCTTCTCGTAAATTTTTATACTTAGAATTATCAACTGGATATAATCCACAATAAACCATAGGATTTAACTTTCTATACCCTGGCAATTGATCATGACTTTCATTTTCTAAAGTTGTTATTGTATCCCCTACATGAACATTTTGAATAGATTTAATAGAAGCTGATATCCATCCAACTTCCCCACAAACTAATTTATCTTTTTTAACTTCCGCAGGAGTTCTTACACCTAATTCAGTTACTTCGTAAGTAGCTCCTGTAGCCATAAATTTAATTGTATCTCCAACCTTTATAGATCCTTCTTTAATTCTAACGAATACAACAACACCTCTATAGCTATCATAAAATGAATCAAAAATAAGTGCTTGAGTAGGATGATTAATATTCCCACTTGGTGCAGGAACCTCTTTAACAATCATCTCTAACACATCTTCAACGTTTAAGCCACTTTTAGCCGAGATACGAGGTGCATGGTCTGCAGGCAATCCAATAACATCTTCGATTTCTTGAATAACATGTTCAGGGTTTGCACTAGGTAAATCTACCTTATTTATAACTGGTAAAATTTCCAAATCATTATCTAAAGCCAAATAGACATTTGCCAATGTTTGTGCTTCCACACCTTGTGCTGCATCTACAACTAACACTGCTCCTTCACATGCAGCTAATGAACGAGATACTTCATAAGTAAAATCGACATGGCCAGGAGTATCAATAAGATGTAAAAGATAGGTATTTCCATCTTTTGCTTTGTATTGAAGTTGAACAGCATTCAATTTGATTGTAATGCCTCTTTCACGTTCTAACTCCATACTGTCTAATAGTTGAGCCTTCATCTCTCTATTTGAAACCGCACCGGTCATTTCTAAAATACGATCCGCTAAAGTACTTTTCCCATGATCAATATGCGCTATGATTGAAAAATTTCTTATTTTATCTTGATTAATTGTCATTTATTTTCACCGACTTTCAATAATAGATTTTATCAAAAAACAATATAAATGACAATTTATTTATTTAAAAATATTTGTTTAAAATTTCAATGAGTTCTCCATATATAATCACTTCTTTAAAATCATAATTAGCCATTGTAAATTTATTAGCTATTAAACGCCCTCTAACAGCAATAATCATTCCAATTTGAGTAACATCAGACATCATGTCTTCTAGCCCCTTCCACAAAGCAATAGAAAAAACATCAAATTTTTCTTTTCCTATCTCCTCAGGAAATGGTCTTTTAACCTCAATGTCAATAAAAGCCATGTTTTCGACATGATATACATTTTTTACTATTTTTCCTACTAAAGAAATTGAATTTAACATAAACGATCCTCCTTAGTATTATCATAGTTCTTATAAAAAAATAATCATGCTAAATCGACTAAAAGGTCTATTTAAACGACTAAAAAACAAATAAAAAACATTAATATTTATATCCTAAGATATATTTATTAATGTTTTATTACACTATACTTTATTGATTAGGGCCATTATTTTCAATAACAACAAAGGCAACTGCATAATGATTTTCATGAGAAATAGAAACATGACAAGGCTCATCTTTAATATAGGGTTTACCATTTTCATCATTTAAACAGCATATCTCCTTAAATGATTTATAACCTGCTGCTTTTACAAATGCCTCTTTGACTGCAAATCTACCACCCACAAATTCTCTTTTTGCTTTATCATTACCTTTTGATAAATACAAAGAAAATTCATCTACATGTAAAATTTTCTTTGCAAGCTGATCCAAATGATTTAATCTTCTTAAATCACAAATATCTACACCAATTCCTTTAATCATCACTAATCCTTAAATTTCTTTTCATACAGACTCATCAATTCATCCAAAGACATATTGTCATCAATTTCATCAATTAAAGAATTTTGTTCCTCTGATTTTTTTTGACCAAAATCAAGTTTAAACTCCCCTGTTCGTTCCTCAATAATTTTAAGTTGATCTTGTTCTTCTTCAACAATTTTAGCAATATTTCTTAAATTATCTTCAACTGTTGGAAGCTTTTCTTCTTCAACGATTTCGGGTTCTATTGTTTTTTCAGCATCAGTATTTGTTTCATCTTGAAAATCTTTTGAATCTTCAACAGCAGTAAGAACAGCTTCACTATCTGTTTCTTCTTTTTCTTCAAAATTACCATAATACGGAGATATTACTTGAACAAGTGAATTATCTTTTTTCTTTGGTTTTTTTACTGAATTTTTCTTAACTGTTTTAACTATTTCTTTTTTTTCTTCATGCATTCCAAACATTGGAGAAATGATATCCATCATTTCATAATTTTTCTTAATTTCGGGTTCTTCTTTCTTTTCTACTTTTTTTTCAACCTTTTTAACATTTTTGGAAGTAGTTTCTTTTGGTACTTGTTGACCTTCACTTTTTTTAGTAACTTTTTCTTTTTTAAATTCTTCGTCATAAATAAGTGGTTTAGAAAACTTTTCATTTCTTCTTTGTTCAACAATTGGGTCTACAGTTTCAAAAATATCATCATCGTTTGATTTTTTAAAAAAATGTTTAAACATAATAACTCCTTCCTTCAATACACTTTATTTTATTGATTGTATAAATGTTTCTATTTCTTCTTGCGTTTTTCTTAATTTACTTACAAAGCGACCTGTCTCTTGTCCATTTTCATAGCTGACAAAAGAAGGTATCCCTAAAATATCTAAATCTTGACATAAATCAATAAAATAATCTCTATTAATACTATAAAATGTAAAATTTGGATATTTTTTTACAACATTACCTATAAAAGGTTTGATAAACATACAATCAGGACACCAAGAAGCTGTAAATAAGATGATTGATTTTGTTTGAATAGCTTTTTCATATTCTTCTAATGAGTTTATTTCAATTAATTGATCCATTTTTTTACTCCTTACAATCACTAATAATCATTTTATAAATAGGTCCATTTACTGAAAATTTTCTTTCATATTCTGTCATAATATTATCATCTGCTTCTGGAGAATTATGTAAATCTAAAGAAACATAATCTAAATGATAATTATTTTCTGTTACTGACTGTAATGAATATTCAAATAGACCTCGATTATCTGTTTTAAATTCAATAACACCATCTTTTTTCAATAATCGACGATAAACATCTAAAAACGCTGAAGATGTTAAACGTCTTTTTGCATGTCTTTTTTTGGGCCAAGGATCACTAAAATTTAAAAATAAATGATCAATTTCACCATTTTCAAAAACATTTTCTAATTCAATTGCATCAAAATGCATTAATTTTAAATTAGGCAATGATTGATTTTTATTAATTTTATTAATTGCTGCTGCTAAGACACTTGGAAATTTTTCAATCCCTATGTAATTGTTTTCTGGATGTTTTAAAGCATTTTGATAAATAAAATCGCCTTTCCCCATTCCAATTTCTATATATAATGGCTGATTTATTTCAAATATATCATGATAATGACCTTTATGTTCTTCAGGCTTTAAGATAACTAAATCAGCATTCTCTTCCATAATTTCATAAGCTTTTGGGTTGTTTCTTAATCTCACAAAAAATCCTCCTTATTTTTTATACAAATAGTATCACAAATCATTCATTAAGTCGACTAATTCATCTTCGGATAATTCTCTAAATTTTCCAATTTGTAAAGAAGTATCTAATTTTAAATTCTTCATCTGTAACCTTTTTAAATAAGTTACTTTTTTACCGACACTTTCTACCATTTTTTTCACTTGATGAAACTTTCCTTCAAAAATTTCAATTAATACTTCAGATGTATTATCTTCAGTTTTTATAATGGATAAATTTGAACTTTGACATCTATAATGATCAATAGTAATTCCTTCTTTAAACTTTAAAATATCATTTTCCTCCATTATTCCTTCGACACATGCATAGTACAATTTAGAATGATGTCGACTAGGTGCTAATAACTTATGTGCAAAATCTCCATCATTTGTTAGTAATAATAAACCCTCCGTATCCAAATCTAACCTTCCTACTGGAAATAAATCATACTGTTCATAACCATAAATCAAATCAACAACTGTAGGATGAACATTATCTTTTGTAGCAGAAACATAACCAGCAGGTTTATTAAGCATAATATAGACATATGGTTTATATGTAATAAGCTCACCATCAAAGATAATTTTATCTGTTTCATAATCTACTTTAAAATCATCCTTTTTTATAATACTTCCATTAACAGTAACAAAACCTTTTCTAATATAATTTTTTACTTCTTTTCTAGTTCCGATACCATAATGAGCTAATAATTTATCAAGTCGCATTACCATGTAAAATAATATACCTTTCTATTTGTTTATCCTCTGTGTTATATGTTAAATAGAGCTTAACATCAAATTTGTTTTTGGATGTTGTTCCTGATAAATTGATGCCTTTATAATAACCATTCTTCTTATCAATATAATTAGGCTTTAATGAAAAAGTATCCTTTTCTAATAAACCAATACTCGGAATATTTTTATCCTTTTTATCAATAAATGCGATTGCTTTAATATTTTTCATTTCAATAACAGGATTATTAATGATAATATCATACCGTATTTTTTTATTTGATATTTTATTAGTAACTAATTGAATTGAACAATCATCACAGCTTTCATCAAATGAAGTAGACATCTTTAAACGATTATAATAACTAACATATTCATTATATTGTTTTTTTGAATAAGATGTTGTATTTTTTTGACTTGAACAACCTAATAAAATAAATAAAGATAAAAAAATAATTAATCTATTTTTCATATAATCACCTTTTATATTATAACATAGAGACAATAAAAAAAATTAAAATAGGAAATAATCCTATTTTAATTTAAAAGTTCCGCACTCTGTTTCTTGCTCATCACATGGTGAACTACAATTACATTTTGAAACTTTAATCTCATTTGCCAAACATTTATTATTAGAATCATGATATGCACATGTCGTAACTGAACATCTTACATCTTTTGCCATATGTTTCACCTCCGTTAATTATTTTAACCAATAATATAAAATCTATGCAAAAATAAAAGTCCTTTTATTTAGGACCTTTATCATCATATTCAATTAAACAACTAAAAGAGTATTCTAATTCAGATGAAAAACACATTGCAACACAATAATGCATCCGTATTATATGATATCCCAGTTTAAGAAAATCATTAATTTCATCTTGTAAGTCTAATTCATGAGTACATTCTATAAGTTTAACTTTCATAAACAAAGTATAATCTACAAAAGTTAAAAAAATTGTCATTATTGGTTAATTTCTACAGCAAATTCAACTTCAAAATTTTTACCAACAGGTAATTCAACACAACTTTCTTTTTCTTTAAATTCACCATTAAAATCAGTATAGTCAGCATGTCCAACCCATGGTTCAATAGCAATTAATCCACCAACATGTTTTGCGGCCCAAAGTCCAACATGGTCAAAACCATTCATATGAAAAACAATTGATTTATCATGATTTAATGATTTAAGAGCAATATTTTCTGATTTAAAATTTTTAATAACAATTGCATCTGTATTAAAAAGCTCTTGTCTAACAAAAAATCTTTTTTCATTATCAAAGAAAGGTTTTTCAACTCTTGACATACCTCTTTTTTCAACATCAATTATTTTTCGATTACATGTTTCATTTTCTGAAAATTCTAAATAATAATCGTTGCTTGATTCATTTTCCATAAATGGACAAGCAAAAGCAGGATGTCCTCCAACTTGGAAATAAATAGGTTGATGATCCGTATTTTTTACTTCAATATGACATTTTAATTTATTTTCAACAAGTTGATATGTGACATTTAATTCAAATAAGAAAGGATATTGTTTTATAATTTCATCATTAGATTTTAATGAGAATATTACTTCAGTATCACTAACTTGGTTTGTTTCAAATTCATTGTGTCTTGCAAAACCATGTTGCGTCATATGATACTCTTTACCATTAATCACACATGTATCATTTTTTATTGCTCCAACAATTGGAAATAAAATAGGTGCACTGTTTGCCCATTGAGATGCATCTCTTCTCCACATATAATTCAATTGATCTTTTTTTCCTTTAATTGAAATAATTTCTGCTCCTTTTGGATGTAAAGAAACAGTTAATAAATCATTAGATAATTCTACCATAATAATCCTCCTATCAGTATTTTCATTATATCATAAAATAAATTCTAAAAAAAAGAAAAAGATTATTTCTAATCTTTTTCATGTAATGAATTAATAATACTTTCAATTTTATTTCCATATTCTAAAGAAGTATCTAAAACAAAATGTAATTCAGGACACTTTCTTACTTTTAATTTTTTAGCAAGTAAATTACGAATGAATCCTTTAGATCTTTCTAATGCTTCCATTCCTTTTTCTTGATTATAATTTTTTCCTAAAAAAGTAACATACACTTTAGAAATAGATAAATCATTTGTTGTTTCAACAGCAGTAATTGTACACATACGTAAATCTCTATCACGTACTTCATTTTGTAAAATCAAAGAAACTTCTCTTAAAATTTGAGTATTTATTCTATCTGTTTTTAATGACATAAGACTCAACTCCTATTTCTTTTCTACTTCTTCCATAACATAACCTTCAATGATATCGCCTTCTTTAATATCATTATAGTTTTCAATGTTTAAACCACATTCAAAACCAGCATTGACTTCTTTAACATCATCTTTAAAACGTCTAAGTGAAGCAAGTTTTCCTTCGTATACAACAATACCATCACGAATCAAACGAATACCACAGTTTCTTTTAATTGAACCATCGGTAACATAACATCCTGCGATATTTCCTATTTTACTTGCTTTAATAACTTGTCTAATTTCTGCTTGACCAGTAATTACTTCATGATATTCTGGTGCTAACATACCTTTCATTGCAGTTTCAATTTCTTCAACCATTTTATAAATAACATTATGAAGACGAATTTCAACATTTTCTTCTTCTGCTTTATTTCTAACTTTTGCATCTGGTCTTACATTAAAACCATAAATAATTGCTTGAGAGGCACTTGCTAAAATAACATCAGATTCAGAAATTGCACCAACAGTTGAACGAATAACGTTAACACGCACACCATCTACATCGATTTTTTCTAATGAAGCTTTTACAGCTTCTGCAGTTCCTTGTACATCCGCTTTAACAATAATATTTAAATCAATAATTTGACCTTCTTTAATTTGAGAATACAAATCATCAAGAGATAAAGCAGCTCCAGAATTACGATCTTTTTCAATTTTAGCTTTCATACGTGTTTCACCAACACTACGTGCTTGTTTTTCAGTTTCGAAAACCATAAATTTATCACCGGCAACAGGAACTTCATTTAAACCTGTAATTTCTACTGGTGTACCTGGTAATGCTTCTTTAATAACACGTCCTTTATCGTCTAACATTTGTCTTACTCTACCATAAGCAGCACCAACAACGATTGGATCGCTTGCACGTAAAGTTCCGTTTTCAACCAATAATGTTGCAACAGCGCCTCTACCTTTATCAAGTTTACCCTCAACAACACTACCATATGCATAACGATTAGGATTTGCTTTTAAATCAGCTAATTCAGCAACAACCGTTAATGTTTCTAATAACTCTTCAATACCAATTTTCTTTTTAGCAGAGATTTCACAATAAACAGTATCTCCACCCCATTCTTCAGGTAATAATCCTTCTTCAGCCATTTCAGCTTTGATTCTTTCAGGATCAGCACCTTCTTTATCAATCTTATTAATTGCAACAACGATAGGAACTCCTGCAGCTTTTGCATGGTCAATAGCTTCTTTTGTTTGAGGCATCACACCATCATCAGCAGCAACAACGATAATAACAATATCAGTCACTTGTGCTCCACGTGCTCTCATTGCTGTAAAAGCTTCATGACCTGGTGTATCTAAAAATGTAACTTTTTTACCGTTTACTTCTACTTGATAAGCACCAATATGTTGAGTAATACCACCAAATTCACCATCAACAACTGCAGATTTTCTAATAGTATCTAGTAATGTTGTTTTTCCATGATCAACATGTCCCATAATTGTTACAACTGGACATCTTGGTTGTAAATCAGCTTCATCATCCACAACTTCAATATTTTCAAAATTAACTTCATCTACTGGAACATGTTTTTCACATTCACAACCATATTCTAAACAAATTAATTCAACTTGTTCATCATTTAATGATGAATTGATTGTTACCATAGTTCCTAATAAAAATAATACTTTTATAACATTAGCAGGTGTTTGTCCTAGCTTTTCAGCTAGTTCACCAACTGTAATTCCTTCTTCATAGGAAATCACACCATCTTTTATTACTGATGTTTCTTTCTTTGCAGGAAAGTTTGATTGTAATTGTTTCTTCTTTTGAGAACCTTTTTTCTTTTTAAATTGTTTTGCCATAAAATCAACCTCCTATCAATTCTTTTATTTTTTTCGCAAACCCTTGATTTGTAATACCTAATGCAACGCGATTATTTTTTCCAACTGCTTTTGAAATGGTTTCAATATTTTCATCAACAATGAAATAATCAACATGATAAAAATGACATTTATCAGTAATTTTTTTCTTAGTATTAGCACTAGCATCATTTGCAATAACAACAAGTTTTGTTTCATTTGCAGCGATACTTTTTATCAAAGTTTCTCCTGAAACAATTCCCTTTGCAACATTAGCAAGCCCTAATAAATTTAAATATTTTTTATTCATCACAATATTTTTTTAACTCCTCAAAAATTTCATCAGGAATTTCTACTTGTAAAGAACGAGATAAAACTTTTTTCTTTTTAGCAATTTCGATTGCTTCTAAGCTTCTTTTTAAATAAGCACCTCGTCCATTCATTTTACCAGTAGCATCTACAAATACTTGACCTTCTTTATTTCTTACAACACGAATTAACTCTTTTTTAGGTAATTGTTCATTTGTTGCAAGACATTTTCTAAGTGGAATTTTTCTCATTCTATCTCATCCTAATCTTCATCATAATATTTGTCATATTCGTCATAGTCGATATCTTCATCATATTTACTGTATTCATCATCTTCATAATCATCAAAATCTTCATAATCTTCTACATCGGATTCTGAAGTGACTTCTTCAACTTCATTTTCGGTATTTTCTTTTTCTTCAACAACAGTTTCTTTTTCTTCTTGTTTATCTAGCATTTCTTGAGCAAATTCATCTTGGAATGTTTCATCAACAGGTAATTCTTCTTTTTGTTGAATTTGTTCCATTAACCCTAATTCAGTTGCTTCAGATAATGATTTAATATCAATTTTCCATCCAGTAAGTCTTACTGCTAAACGAGCATTTTGACCACGTTTACCAATAGCTAATGATAATTGATCATCAGGTACAATAACTAACGCACTATGTTTTTCTTCATCAACAGAAACAGTTAACACATCTGAAGGTGATAATGCATGTGAAATATAAACAACTGGGTCACTTGACCATTCAACGATATCAATCATTTCACCATGTAATTCATCAACAACGTTTTTAACTCTTGAACCCTTAGGTCCAACACAAGAACCAATAGGATCTAATCCTTCAACTGCAGTGTATACAGCAATTTTACTTCTTTCACCAGGTTCACGAGAAACAGATTTAATTTCAACTGTACCATCATAAACTTCAGGAACTTCTAATTCAAATAATCTTCTTACAAATTGTGGTTCTGTTCTGCTTACAACGATATGTGTTCCTTTAGTTCCACGATCAACGTCACTTACATATACTTTGACATGTTGTCCTTCATGTAATGTTTCTCCAGGAATTTGTTGATTTAGTCCTAAAAATGCTCCAGTTTTTCCAATATTGATAATAGCAAATTTAGGTTCAACACGATCAACAATACCTGTAATGATATCATCTTTTTTATCAGCAAATTCATTATATAATGTTTCTTTTTCAGTTTCGCGTATTTTTTGTCTGAAAAGTTGTTTTGTTTGAATTGCTGCTAAACGACCAATATGATCTACATCTGCTTCAGTTTCTACAATATCACCCACTTGATAATTTGGGTTGATATCATGTGCTTCATCTAAAGATACTTCTAAATCTTCATCTTCTAAATCATCAACAACTGTTCTAATTTCAAATAATCTAATTTTTCCAGTTTTTTCATTAATTTCTACACGTACATTTGCTTCTGGAACCATATAATTTTTTTTATAAGCTTTTGCAATTGATTCCTTTAACATTTCTAAAAACACGTCTTTTTCAATACCTTTTTCTTCACATAAAGCATTTAAGGCGCTCATAAATTTTCTGTTACTAGCCACTTTTATTTCCTCCTAAAATTTTACAGCTAATCGTATAAATTGAATGTTATCATAATTGACAACAATTTTTTTCTTTATATTTTTTACAAGATATTCAAATTCTAATTCTTGATTATCAACAGATTTTAAATATCCTTCAACTTCATATAATCCGGCTTTAGGATTTTTAAATTTTGCATAAACATATTCACCAACAGATTTTTGAACTTGTTCAAAAGTTTTTAATGGTTTTTCAATTCCAGGTGAAGAGACTTCTAAAATGTATTCATCTTTAATTGGATCAGTTTCGTCAAGTTTATCACTAATTAACTCACTTACCGCAACACATGTATCCATATCTAGATACCCTTCATTTTTTTCGATATAAATACGTAAATACATTTCATTATTATCTTTTACATATTCAATATCATCTAAATAACAATCATTTTGTTCGATCAAAGGTAAGACCATTTCTTTAATACTTTCCAATAACTCCATTTTTTCACCCCATTCAATAATAAAGAGTGGGTTCCCCCACTCGTTTCTCTTTATGAAACTATAAGTAATATAGCACATTTTTCATTTATAATCAAGTCACTAGAAAAGTGATAATTGATTTTCTTCTTGCATACCATCAAAAACACCCATTTTTGTTAGTTGTTTAATATGCGAATTGTTCAATTTAGTCCTTTTAATCACGTCTTCTTTAGATAAGAAAGAACCATGTTTACGTGCCTCAATAACAGTATTAGCTACCGATTCACCTAATGAATCAACTGAACTAAACGGTGGAAGTAAGCCACTTGGATCATCTGGATCTAAAATGAATTTATTGGCATCAGACTTTTCTAAGTTTAAAGGACTAAAATGGAATCCTCGATCAATCATTTCTAACGCAATTTCAAACACATCCCACAATCCTTCATCCTTATTTGAAGATTGTCTGTTTTCCCTTAACATTTCAATTTCTTTTCTTCTTGAAAGAATAGCATCTTTACCAGCAACTAATGTTTCAATATCAAAAAAATCACATCTTGTGGAAAAATATACTGCATAATATTCTCTTGGATAATATAATTTCCACCAAGCTACACGAATAGCTGATAAAACATAGGCTACCGCATGGGCTTTAGGGAACATGTATTTAATTTTCTTACATGAATCAATATACCATTGAGGAACATTGTATTCTTTCATTAATTCTTCGTATTTCTTTTCTGGGAAAACTGCAGGTGATTTTCCTTTACGAACACATTCCATGATGTCAAAAGCATCTTTATTAGGAAGGCCTTTTTCAATCAAATAAACCATAATATCATCACGACATCCAATAACTTCTTTTAAGGTACATGTTCCGTTTTTAATCAACGTCTCTGCATTACCTAAATAAACATCTGTTCCATGTGAAAGCCCCGAAATGATTACTAAATCATTAAAAGTTTGTGGTTTTGTCTGATCTAACATACTACGTACAAAGGTTGTACCAAATTCAGGTAATCCTAAAGCACCACTCTTGCAATTGATATAGGATAAATCAACACCTAAAGCATCACTCGTTGTAAAAAGTGACATAACTTTTGTATCGTTTGTTGGAATTGTTTTAGGATCAACACCTGTTAAATCTTGTAACATACGAATAACGGTCGGATCAACGTGTCCTAAAATATCGAATTTCAAAACGTTATCATGAATAGCATGGAAATCAAAGTGAGTCGTACGCCATTCAGCAGATAAATCATCTGCTGGATATTGGTAAGGTGTGAAATCAAAAACATCATAATCTCTAGGAATAACAATAATTCCTCCTGGATGTTGGCCGGTCGTACGTTTAACGCCACCACACCCTCGAGCAATTCTTTCAAGTTCAGCACTACGTACTTCATTATCAATTCCTAATGTTTCAGCATATCCTTTTGCATAACCATAAGCTGTTTTTTCAGCAACTGTAGAAATTGTTCCTGCTCTAAAGACATGATCTTCTCCAAAAATAGTTTTAGTAAATGCATGAGCATTTGCTTGATACGCTCCCGAGAAATTTAAGTCGATATCAGGTACTTTATCCGCATTGAAACCTAAGAAAGTTTCGAACGGAATATTATGTCCTTCACCTTTCATTGGTTTACCACATACAGGGCAAATCTTATCAGGTAAATCATAACCATCAGCAGCAACACCTTCTTCTAAAAATTCACTATGACTACAATGAAGACATAGATAATGTGGTGGTAACGGATTTACTTCTGTAATTCCTGACATTGTTGCAACGAATGAAGACCCTACCGAACCTCTGGAACCTACTAGATAACCATCATCATTTGATTTTTTTACTAGTAAGTGGGAAATATAATAAATAACCCCAAACCCATGTTTAATGATATTACTTAATTCTTTTTCTAATCTTTTTTCCACAATTTCGGGTAATTTTTCACCATAAAGTCGATGTGCTGTATCATAACAAATCTTTGTTAAATTTTCATCTGCATTATCAATTGTTGGTGTAAATAATTTATCATGAATTGGTCGAATTTCTTCAACCATATCTGCGATTTTGTTTGTATTTGTTACAACATATTCATATACTTCATCCGCTGGTAGATAATCATAACATATTAACATTTCATCTGTTGTTCTTAAATATTGAGATGGTGTAAATGCACGTGGATTTTTTCGGTCACATAAAGGATGAGCACGATGTCCAATCCCAATTTTGGGTTGTGATATAAAAACATCTCGATAAATTTTATCCTTTTCATCTAAAAAATGGACATCTCCAGTAGCTACAATAAGTTTATTTAATTTTTTTGCTGCTGTAATAAGACGTTTTATTGAAATGATTAAATTTTCTTCAGATTCAATTTGTCCACGATCAATTAAATGATAGTAATCTTGAAAAGGTTGTATTTCCACATAATCATAAAATTCTAACAATTGTTCCAACTTTTCATCCGAAGAATTCAAAGCTGCTTCAAAAACATCTGAACGATAACAGCTAGTCCCATATAGCAATCCTTTACGATAATATTCCAATCTTTCTTTTGGAATACGAGAACCATCATGGAAATAAGTTGTATTTGCTTCAGAAACAATTTTAAACATATTTTTTAAACCTTCTTTGTTCAAAGCAAGTGCTGTCATATGATATGGAAAAACGATTTTATAAGCATCGTCTTTTTGTAATTTATTTAAATCAAGTAAATTATAATTTCCACTTTGCATAATAGAATGTAACATCGTTGTAAATACAGCACCTAAAACTTCAGCATCATAATCAGCTCTATGTGCTACATCATCGTCATAATTTACACGATAAACACGACATACATTTCCTAAACGATAAGATTTCATTGGTTTCATAATAGCTCTTGCTAATGCCAAAGAATCAATAACCGGATTAGTTATAGGTTTTTGATTTAACCTCTTTAAACTTTCATTTAAAAAACCAATGTCAAATTTAGCATTGTGAGCCACTAAAATAGCATCACCAAAGAATTCTAATATTTGTGGTAAAAACTCTTTAATTGTTGGTGCATCAGCAACCATTTCATTTGTAATATTTGTAAGTTGAGAAACACGTGTTCCAATCTTTTTACCAGGATTTACAAAACTTTGTAAGCGATCAATCACTTCACCATTTTTAATTTTAACTGCACCAAATTCTGTAATCCCATCATGGATAACAGAAAAACCAGTTGTTTCCAAGTCAAATGATACATATGTGGCATCTTCAATAGACATATCTTTTTCATTAAAAACAATATTAAAATAAGGTTCTATCATATTTAATTCAACACCATAGATCATCTTAATGCCCGCTTTTAAACTAGCTGCTTGAGCTTCAGGAAATGATTGAACGTTTCCATGATCAGTAACTGCAATTGCTTTGTGTCCCCATTTGGCCACTTGATTAATATAATCCGAAACATTGCCTATTCCATCCATTGCTGACATCTTAGAATGTGTATGAAGTTCAACTCTTTTAACTTCCGCAGTGTCTTGCCTTCTTGCTGGTTCTTTAATAACTTCTATTTGGCGAGCCATCATAACAGTTTCTCTCGCATAATTATCTAAACGAATTTCTCCTGTTGCTTTGATCCACACTTTACCTTTATCTAGTACTTTAATATCCTCTAAAGTATTAGTTGTATTGTTTTCAAAGCGTTTTACCATAATTGAATCCGTATAGTCAGTGATCCATAATGTTTGAATATGTTTTCCTGCACGTGTTTTGATTAATTCAGTTTTAAAGACATACCCTTGAATCGTACAATTATTTTCCATCGTTTGACTGTTAATTTCAGATAACTTTAAAAAAGTTGCGTCACCCTTTGGTTTTCGATAATTATTTTTATAATCTACAGTTGATTTTACTGGTTCCGATTTTTTTATTTCGGACAAATCTATTTTCATTGGTTCATAGCTGTCCATTTCTTGTAATAAATTATTTAATTCATCATTATCTTGTTTAACATAAAAACTAAAATCTTTCTCTATTCCAATTTCCACAAAATACTTTTTAATTATTGATTTTAATTGTTGGAATTGTTCCAATTGTATTTCATTTAACAAACCAATCGATATAGTTTGTTTAATTTCAATATCTTCGATTTTCAACGAAGAAAATAATGGTGAAATTTGTTTTAGTTTTTCAATAATATACCCTAAATAAAGTGAAACATCTTTTGACTCAAAATTAAAATCATCATAACAAATTACAAATTCAGCCGGGTAAGGAAAATCAAGACCATGATCAAGTAAGAGTTGATACTCTGTAAATGGAATCAAATCCTTACTCAATATATAAAATGTATAATGGTTATCATGATGTACAATAACTTTTTTCAATGAAGCATGTAATAAAACATTAACATCTTCGATTATATTCAATTGTTTTAATAGTATTATTAATTTGTTCATATTACACCTCAAAAATCTTACCTATTATAACACAAAAAAAGGCTTAAGCCCTTTTTTTAGAAAAATTTTCCAATATCATTTATAGTTACAAAAATCATTAGGCCAAAAGCAAGAATTAGTCCTGCCATTTGTAAAGCATATTTCATTTTTGTTGGAATTTCTCGACGAATAATTTTTTCAACTAATGCAAATAATACTTGACTACCATCTAGTCCTGGAATAGGAAGTAAATTAAACATTCCAATATTTGTTGATAGTAAAGCAGTCAATGACAACAATGTACTAATTGAACCAGATTGTGTAACTTGTGCAGTCACTGTATAAATTCCTACTGGGCCAGAAAGTTGTGAAACAGTATGTGTTAAATCTGTAATAAGTTTTCCTAATGTTGTAAAAATCAATAATGCATATTCTATAAATTGATTAATTCCTTGTCTTATAGCCTCAATAAAAGTCAATTTTTTAGTAGCCGCTGTTATTCCAATGACATAAGACTTGGATTCACTATTGTACTTTCCTTCAACTGTTTTTTCAATATTTTGATTTCCTCTTTTAAGGGAAATTTGCATTGTAACTGTATCCGTATCTAATTGCAAATTTTCATTAGATAAGACAGATTGAATATCTGAAAATGACGCAATGATATGTTCTTCACCATTAATTGTGATTTTATTAATGGTGTCTCCAGCTTGAACTCCAGCATTATAAGCACCATTGTTTTTAACAACACTTCCAATTTCAGAAGTATTTGTTTGTACTTCAACAAACGAATAAATACCTATTAATAAAACAAGGGCAAGTACAAAATTCATAAAAACACCAGCTAACATAATAATGCATTTTTTCCATGTTTTAATTCCTTTTAGAGTTCTTTCATAAGGAACATCTTTCATTAATTCGCTGTCTTCTTGATCAGCTTCACCTGCCATTGCAACATAACCACCAATAGGAAGTGCACGAATTTGATAATCTGTTTCTCCTTTTTTCTTAGAAAAAAGTTTAGGACCCATTCCAATAGAAAATTCAGCACAATAAACACCAAATAATTTAGCAGTTAGAAAATGTCCTAATTCATGGATTAATACAATAGCTCCTAGTATTACAAAAAAGACAAGAATATTTATAATCGTCTGCATGTTTCATTTATCTCCTTTAAAACAAAATCTCTCGCCCATTGATCAATATCTAATAATTGATCAATAGTTGGATCTTTAACCAACTCATGAGCATTCATAGCTTTTTCAACTAATTCCTCTATTTGTAAAAATTCAATTTTTCCTTCTCTAAACAAAAGATTAGCCATTTCATTTGCACCATTTAAAACACATGGTAAGCTTCCACCTGTTTTTCCAGCACGATATGCTAAAGAAAGCGCATGAAATCTATTGAAATCTGGCTTTTTAAAAGTAAGCGAACCAAGTTGTGTTAAATCTAAAGATTTACCATTAACTAATTTTTTTCTTTGTGGATAAGTTAACGCATACTGAATAGCCAAACGCATATCAGGTGTTCCCATTTGCCCAATGACAGAAGTATCTTCAAACTCTACAGCAGAATGTAAAATACTTTCTGGATGAATCAAGACTTCAATTTGATCATAATCTACATCAAACAACCATTTTGCTTCCATGACCTCTAATCCCTTATTAAATAAAGTAGCACTATCAATCGTAATTTTAGCCCCCATTGACCAGTTAGGATGATTCAACGCTTCTTTAACAGAAACACCTACAAGTTCTTCTCTTGTTTTATCTCTAAAACTTCCGCCACTTGCTGTTAATAAAATACGTTTGATTTTATTCATCTCATTTCCTTGAAGCGATTGGAAAATTGCTGAATGTTCACTATCTACTGGTAATAATTTTACACCATGTTCTTTAACTAATTTTGTAATAATATGTCCTGCAACCACAAGTGTTTCTTTATTAGCTAAAGCAATATCTTTTTTAGATTCAATAGCATGAATTGTTGGTAACAAACCTGCAAAACCTACAATTGCATTTAATACAATATCAACTTGATCAATTGTTGCAATTTCATCTAAACCAGCACTACCAAAAACAAAACGAATATGTGGATACTTTTCTTGAAGATAGTTACAATCCTTTTCATCGATAACACAAACAACTTGTGGATTGATTTTTTGAATTGTTGTTTCAAGTAATACAATATTTTTGCCCGCAGACATTGCAACAACATTAAATTCATCTTGATGATGCAAGCAAACATCAACAGTTTGTTGACCAATAGAACCTGTAACACCTAAAATCGTAATATTTTTCATTATCTATAACCCCACAATCATTAAAAAGAAACTAAAAATCAATACATTAAAAGTTAAACTATCAATACGATCTAAAATTCCGCCATGTCCTGGTAATAATTTTGAATAATCTTTAACTTCAAAATATCTTTTAATGGCACTAAAAATCAAATCTCCTATTTGACTTGTCGTTGTCATTACGATAATTGCTGGTACAATAATCCAATGATGTGCCAATATTCCTGTAAAATATGCAAAAACCAATCCTAAAATACTTCCTAGAACAATTCCACCAATTGACCCTTCAATTGTTTTTTTAGGAGATAATCTTGGAATCAACTTATGTTTACCAAAAGCCATACCAGCAAAATAAGCTCCTGTATCACTACCAAAAGTTGCAATTGCTAATAACAATAAATATTCCCAACCATAGGCAACTCTTAAAACAAGTAACGCATGTAATCCAGAACAAACAAGAACACCCATCGTAAAAACATAAGCACTTCTTTCAATATTACATTTATCATCAAAAATCATACATGCTAAAATAACCGCTAAATAAACCAAAATAGAATAGCTAGAAATAAGTAATTGATTTCTGTTAAATAAAAATCCTGTAACAAAAAACAAACCAACAATGATATACATATACATTCCAATACGTGGTCTAGAACAAATATGTAACATTTCATAAACACTAAGAGCCATTGCAACCCCTATAACAATTTTATAAAAAATACCCCCAAAAATGACTGCTGGAACTACAATTGCAATCAAGCACAGTGCAGTAATAATTCTTTCTTTCACTATTTTAAACCTCCATATCTACGCTCCCTATTTTGATAAAGCCAAATTGCTTTATGTAATTCTTTTTCATCAAAATCTGGCCAACAAACAGGAGTAAAGATAAACTCTGCATAAGCAAGTTGCCATAACATAAAATTAGATAATCTTTGTTCTCCACTTGTTCTTACCATTAAATCAACAGCAGGTAAATTCGCAGACATTAATGTTGAACCAAAATAATTTTCATCAATATCCTCAATATCAAGTTTCCCATCTTTTACATCTTGTGCTATTTTTTTAGTTGAACAAACGATTTCATCTCTACTACCATAAATAAAAGCAAAGCAAAGTTTTAGTCCAGTATTATCCTTTGTTCTTTCTATAGCAGTATTGATAATATCTCTTGTTGCCTTTGGGGCTTTTTCTAAATGCCCTATCATACAAATTTGAACATTATTTTCAATTAATTCTTTTAAATAAAGTTCAAAAAATTTTTTGGGTAATTTAAATATAAATTGTACTTCTTCTTCAGGACGAGAAAAATTTTCTGTAGAAAAAGCATAAACTGTCATTGCTTTCACACCAAGTCTATTAGCCTCTAAAGCAATCTTACGAATTGTCTTTGTCCCTTCGTTATGGCCATAAGTTCTTGGCATCATTCTCTTTTTAGCCCAGCGTCCATTGCCATCCATAATAAAAGCAATATGTGCTGGTATATTATTCATGTCTAATTCATAGTTTTCAATTTGATCATTCATAGAATAATCCTCCTTAAAGTCATGATTGATTATAACATAAAACCTTAAAATAAAAAAGCGCCTAATAAGACGCTTCAATAATTATACAGTCATAATATCTTTTTCTTTTACTTTACCAATTTCATCAACTTCTTTGACAAATTTATCAGTTAATTTTTGAACACGATTTTGACCGTCTTTAATTTCATCTTCACTACCATCGCATTTTTTAATTTCATCATTAGCATCACGACGAATATTTCTTATAGCAACTTTAGCATGTTCAGCGAATTTCCAAACATTTTTTGCATATTCTTTACGTCTTTCTTCTGTTAATGCTGGTACAGTAATACGAATAATTTCTCCATCATTTTGAGGAGTTAAACCTAAATCAGCTTCATAAATTCCATGTTCGATATCTTTTAAAGCAGATTTATCATAAGGTTTAATTACTAATTGTCTACCTTCTACAACAGAAACACCAGCCATTTGATTAATTGGTGTTGGTGATCCGTAATAGTTGACCATTACACGGTCTAACATTGCAGGAGTAGCTCTTCCAGTTCTAACTGTTGCTAAATCTCTTTGGTAAGCTTCGATTGCTTTTTGCATTCTATCACTTGCATCATCTAAGATCATATTTATCATATTATTTTCCTCCAGAGATAGTTGTTCCTATTTTTTGTCCATCACAAGCTTTGGCAATATTACCATCTTCTTGCATATTAAATACACATAAATCAATATCGTTATCTTTACATAATGTAATAGCTGTTTGATCCATTACTTTTAAATCTTTTGCTAAAACATCACTATATGAAATTTCATCAAATTTTACTGCAGATTCATCTAATTTAGGATCAGCAGAATAAACACCATCGACCCCATTTTTAGCCATTAAAATAACATCAGCATTGATTTCAGCGGCTCTTAATGCAGCAGTTGTATCAGTTGTAAAATATGGGCTTCCAGTTCCAGCACCAAAAATAACGATTCTACCTTTTTCTAAATGTCTAACAGCACGTCTTCTAATGTATGGTTCTGCAATTTGTCTCATTTCAATTGCTGAAAGTAAACGTGTTTGAACTCCTAGTTGCTCTAAAGCATTTTGAACAGCTAAACCATTCATTACTGTTGCTAACATTCCCATATAATCAGCAGAAGAACGTTCCATACCCATTTGTGCACCAGTAACACCACGCCAAATATTACCACCACCACAAACGATGGCAATTTCAACACCTAAATCTTTAGCTTCTTTGATTTGTCTTGCAATATCGGCTACAGTATTAGCGTTTATACCAAAATGATCGTCACCGGCTAATGCTTCACCACTTAATTTTAATAAAACTCTTTTATATTTCATAAAATGTTCTCCTTTTTTAAAAAAAGGACACACTTGTAGTGTCCTTAAAAATTATTGTTTCATTTGTGCAGCTACTTCTTCAGCAAAGTTTTCTTCTTTCTTTTCGATACCTTCACCAACTTGGAAACGAGCCATTTCTAACACTTTAGCCTTCCCTAAGTATTTAGCAACTGATTCTTTTGGTGTTTTAATGAATTCTTGATCTAATAAACACCATTCAGAGAATACTTTATTTAATTTTCCACGTTTGATACCTTCTAATACTTTTTCAGGTTTGTTAGCTAATTTAGGATCATTAGCCATGATTTCTGTTTGAACTGCATCTTCTCTATCTTTTTCAACTTGTGGAATTTCATCTTGTGAGATATATTTTGGATTGATAGCAGCAACATGCATAGCAATGTCTCTTGCTTTTTCTTCATCACCGTCAGCTAATTTAACGATTGATACCATTTTTCCACCCATATGTGAATAAGCACCAAATACTTCATCATCATTTTTAGTGAAAGTTTTAATTCTTCTTAAAGATAATTTTTCACCAATTTTTCCAGATGCTTCTGCAATTGTAGTTTCAATAGTTTTTCCATCAACTTCAATTGCTTTTGCAGCTTCTAAATCAGCAGGGTTATTTGCAGCAACTGCTTCACATACATTATTTACTAATGCAACGAATTCAGCATTTTTTGCTACGAAGTCAGTTTCAGAGTTAACTTCAACCATAGCAGCTACATTTCCGTTAATAGCGAAAGCAGATAACCCTTCAGCAGCGATTCTATCAGCTTTTTTAGCAGATTTTGCGATTCCTTTTTCTCTTAACCAGTCGAATGATGCTTCGATGTCACCATCACATGCTTCTAATGCTTTTTTACAATCCATCATTCCAGCACCAGTTTTTTCACGTAATTCTTTTACTAATTTTGCACTAATTGCCATTTTCTTTTCCTCCATGAATTTTATTTTATTAAAAAGGGAAAGCTTTGCTTTCCCATCACAACATATTTATGATTTCCAGCCTTGAGATTATTCTTGAGTTGGTCTAGATTCTCTTCTTTGAGCTGGTCTACCAGCTTTATTTCTTGGCCCTCTTCTGTTGTTGTTTTCTACAGAAGATACAGCATCATTCATAGTAACTTCTTTTTCATCTTCATCTTTAACATAAGCAACAGTTAATGGTTCACTTTTAGCTTCACAAATTGCATCTGCCATAGCAGCAACAATTAATTTAACAGCTCTAATAGCATCATCATTTGCTGGGATTACATAATCAACTTCATCAGGATCACAGTTAGTATCAACAATACCAAATACAGGGATTCCTAAGATTCTTGCTTCTGCAACAGCGTTGTGTTCAGCTTTAGGATCTACAACGAATAAAGCACTTGGTAATCTTCTCATTTCTTTAATACCACCTAAGTTCTTTTCTAACTTAGCAGCTTCTTTTTTTAGTAAGATAACTTCTTTTTTAGGTAATAAATCGAAAGTACCATCTTTTTCCATTTTTTCTAATTCAACTAATCTTCTAATTCTTTTTTGGATTGTTTTGAAGTTAGTTAAAGTTCCACCTAACCAACGTGAGTTAACATAGAAACTTCCAGAACGGATTGCTTCTTCTTTAACAGCTTCTTGAGCTTGTTTTTTAGTTCCTACAAATAAAACTTTTCCACCTTTTTCGGCAATTTCATTCATTGCTTTATAAGCTTCATCGATTTTTTTAGATGATTTTTGTAAATCAATAATGTAAATTCCGTTTCTTGATGTAAAAATGTATGGAGCCATTTTAGGATTCCATCTTTTTGTTTGATGTCCGAAATGAACACCTACTTCTAATAATTTTTTCATTGAAATTACTGACATGTGTAATTTCCTCCTTTTCGTTTTTTTCCTCCATTATTTCAAACATTTACCACCATTAGGCACTAGATAAATGAATTCATAATGTGTGTATTTTTTAATACCTGAAACATAATAGCATAAGATTTAAAACAAAACAACCCTTTTTTATGCTTTATTTCGAGGATGTGCTTTTAAATAAACATTTTTCAAATGTTCTTTTGTAACATGGGTATAAATTTGTGTTGTCGAAAGGTTTTCATGACCCAATAATTCCTGTACAGTTCTTATATCTGCTCCCGCATTCAATAAATGTGTGGCAAAGGAATGTCTGAAAGTATGTGGATGTATTTTCTTGGTTGCATCATATTCTCTTCCAATACGCTTTACAATATCCTGTATTCCTCTATTGGTCATTTGTTCTCCTCTTTTATTAACAAAAACATATGGATGATCTTCTGAATTTACAAGTTTTCCCCTTACTTCTTCTATATATTTTAATAACCATTCACTAGCAAATTCATGGAAAGGAACATAACGGTCTTTGTTCCCTTTACCATGAATCAATAAAACTCGATTGTGAAAATCTATACAATCCAAGGTTAAATTTACTACTTCAGAACATCTTAACCCAGAAGCATACATGATTTCTAGCATCGCTTTATTACGAATTCCTAAATCATCTTGTGTATCAATACCATCCAATAAATCCATCATTTCTTCAGGAAACAAAAAATCAGGATTACGCTTTGCGGTTTTAATATTTTCAACAAGAATCATTGGATTATTTTCAGCCAATTCTTCTTTTACTAGATATTTATAAAATGATCGTAAACAACTGATTCGATTATTAATTGAACTCTTTGACAATTTTTTTTCATTTAAATAAGTTAAATATCCTCTTATATTTGTATACTTGACATCGTTAAAGTGAGAAATACTTTCACTTTTTAAAAAACCAATAAATTCATTTAAACTTCGTTGATAAGATTCAACTGTATTGATTGAGTAATGTTTTTGAAATTGAAGATATTTTATAAATTCTTCTTTATCTTGATTATAACTCATTGATAAATTGATCCATTACTTCTATTGCTCTGTTAGCATAAGCTTCTTTTCTTAGTTTCTTTTTAACGCGTACAGGTAAATCTGGTAGAATTCCAAAATTAGCTTTCATTGGTTGGAAATTACTTTCATCACAATGCGTAATATAATATGCAAGTGCCCCCATGATTGTTTCTTGTGGAAAAATAACAGGTTCTTGTTTATTTAAATAACGAACCATGTTCATTCCGGCAACGATTCCACTTTGAGCTGATTCAACATATCCTTCAACTCCTGTCATTTGTCCAGCAAAATAAATTCCAGAATGATTTTTTAAACTGTAATCTTGATTTAAAAATTTTGGAGAACAAATAAACGAATTTCGATGCATGACACCGTATCTTACAAATGTTGCATTTTCTAATCCCGGAATTAAATGAATAATTCTTCTTTGTTCAGGCCATGTAAGATGTGTTTGAAAACCAACAATATTATATAAACTAGCTTGTACGTTATCTTGTCTTAACTGTACGACTGCATATGGTTTTGTACCATCAGGTTTTGTTAACCCAACCGGTTTCATAGGCCCAAACAATAAAGTTTGTTTTCCTCTTCTTGCCATTTCTTCAAAAGGCATACATCCTTCAAAAAATTTTTCTTCAAAATCTTTTGGTTTAACAACCTCTGCTTTCATTAATTCATCATAAAATACATTAAATTGCTCCTCATTCATTGGACAATTTATATATTCATTTTCTCCTTTGTCATATCTTGATTTATAATAAGCAATATTAAAATCAATACTATCTTTTTCAACAATTGGAGCCGCCGCATCAAAAAAATAAAAATATTCTTCTCCTAATAATTCTTTGATTTTCGTAGACAAAGCATCACTTGTTAAAGGTCCACTTGCAATAATTGTTGGTGCTTGGGGAATTTCTGTAACTTCTTCATGAATCACTTCGATATTTGGATGATTTGTTATAAACTCAGTAACATCCGCAGAAAACTTTTCACGATCCACTGCAAGTGCTCCACCAGCAGGAACACTATTTTTTCTAGCAAATCGAATAATAACACTATCTAGTTTTTCCATTTCATTTTTTAATACACCTACGGCATTATTGAAATTATCTCCTCTTAACGAATTAGAACAAACAAGTTCAGCAAATGATGATGTATGATGTGCCGGTGTCATTTTAACAGGTCTCATTTCATATAACTTTACTTTAATATTATTTTTTGCTAATTGATAAGCCGCCTCAACTCCAGCAAGACCAGCTCCAATTACATTGACTATTTTTTCACTTTCCATATTTTCTCCTTTTTAAAAAAGTAGAACAAATGTTCTACTTAATAATTGTTTTACATTTTGGATAATTTGAACAAGCTTTAAATTCTCCCCAACGTCCCTTTTTAATAACCACTGGAGAACCACAGTTAGGACAAACTTCATCTGTCATAACAGGTTCTGATTTCTTTTTAGAATTCTTAATATATTTACATTGTGGGTAATTTGAACATGCTTCAAATTTACCATATCTTCCGGTTTTAAAAACCATTGGGCTTCCACACTTAGGACAGTTTTCTCCTGTAAATTCAGGTTCAACTTTTTCCTTTTTGATATATTTACATTCAGGATAATTTTCACAAGCTATAAATTTACCATAACGCCCATGTCTTTCAACAAGATCATGTCCACATTCAGGACATTTCTCTCCTGTTTTTTTAGGTGAAATGACTTCCATTTTTTCATTTGCTTCATCCAATAAAGGTTGGAATTTTTTAATAAATGTATCTATAGCATCAAAATAATCATCTTGTCCTTCTGCAATATCATCTAGTTCTTTTTCCATTTGTGCAGTATATTCGACATTAATAATATCATTAAAAAATTGTGTTAGTCGATCACTTGTTAAAATTCCACTTTCAGTAGGTTTGAATGTTTTATCAACAAGTTCCACATACCCTCTAGTTTGAATCGTATCAATAATCATCGCATAAGTACTTGGTCTACCAATTCCAAGTTCTTCCATTTCTTTAATTAGTTTTGCTTCACTATAACGAGCAGGTGGTTTTGTAAAATGTTGTGTTTTTTCAATATTTTGACTTTCTAAAATTTCTTGTTCAGTTAATTCAGGTAAAATTTCATCTTTTTGTTTTTCATATGGGCTATATAAACGTAAATAACCATCAAATTTTAATACTGAACCACTTGCGTTAAAATAATAGTTATTATTTTCTAATACTACACTTGTTGCATCAAAACGAGATGGTGCCATTAATGACGCTAATGCTCTGGCATAAATTAAAGAATACAATTTAAATTCATCCGCACTTAAATATTCTTTAACAGACTCAGGTGTACGCATTGCACTTGTTGGACGAATTCCTTCGTGAGCATCTTGTACATTTTCTTTCTTTTTACTTACTTTTACTTTTCCAACATAATTTTGACCATATTTTTCTTTAATATATTCTGTAGCACTTTCTACAAATAAATCTGACAATCTTGTCGAATCTGTACGCATATAAGTAATAAGCCCTACTGTTTCATCTTCTAAAGCAATTCCTTCATATAGCTTTTGAGCAATCATCATTGTCTTTCTTGCTTTAAAGCCTAATTTAGAAGACGCTTCTTGTTGTAATGTTGAAGTAATAAATGGTGGTTTTGATTCTCTTTTCTTACTTGATTTTTTTACACTATCAATAACAAATTCTTTAGAAAGTGCATTAAAGATTTCCAAAGCTTCTTGTTCATTTGAAATTTTTAACTTCTTTGTTCCTTTTTTATTAAGTTCACCTGTAAATTCAATTTCATCTTTTTCAAATTGTGCTTTGATTTTCCAGTATTCTTCTGGAACAAAGGCTTCGATTTCACGTTCTTTTTCAACAATTAATCTTAAAGCAACCGATTGAACTCGACCAGCTGATTTAGATTTAATTTTTCTTTGTAATAATTTAGATAATTTAAATCCAATAATTCTATCCAATACTCTTCTTGTTTCTTGAGATTTTACAAGATTTTGATCAATTTTACGAGGATGATTCAATGCATCAACAACTGCATCTTTTGTTACCTCATTAAAAACAATACGATTATCATCATCCATATCTAAACCTAAAACATCTGCTAAATGCCATGAAATTGCTTCCCCTTCACGGTCAGGGTCGGTAGCAAGATAAACTGTTTTTGCCTCTTTAACAGCTGCTTTCAATTCCTTAACGACATCTTTTTTATCCTTAGAAATAACATATTTTGGCTTATAATGATCTTCTTGATCAATCCCTAGCCCTTCTTTACCAGATGTTGATAAATCTCTAATATGCCCTTTAGAAGAAGTAACATGATATTCCTTCCCTAAATAATTTTCTATTGTTTTTGATTTAGAAGGAGATTCCACAATGACTAATTTATCATACATAATATAACCCCCTTATCGCAAAAACTATTATTATTGTTTTTTTTCACTTTGTCAACTCCATTTCATTAATCTTCAATAATATCATTTACAGTCAATACTAACTTGGCCCCTTGTTGAATCAATAAATTACACCCCATTGGATCCCCAATTCTTGATGGAATACAATAGATATCTTTTCCTTGATCTAATGCATATCCTACAGTAATCATTGTTCCTGAACGTTTTTCAGCTTCTGTAACAACTACAGATTCACTTAAGCCAGCAATTAACCGATTCCTACTTGGAAAATCCTTAGCCTGTGGTACATAATCACCTGGTTTTTCACTAATAATAAGATGATTACTTTTTAATTGAGCATATAAATCTTGATTTCTTTTTGGATAACAATAATTAATTCCACTTCCCAATACTGCAACTGTTTTCCCTTTGTTTTTTAATGCACTTCTATGAGCGAGAGTATCAATTCCTAATGCCATACCACTTACAATCGTATATTCATTTTTTACTAAATCACATACAATTTTATCCGTAATATTTGATCCATATTCACTAGGAACACGTTTACCAATAACACCTATGCATTTACCATTTAAAATATTCAAATTTCCATGATAAAACAATACAAATGGTGGATAAGATATTTCTTTTAAAGCATCTGGATAATCACTTGAAATAATCGTTGTATATTTTGAATTTACTTTAGCAACTGCTTCCCTCCTTTCTTCTTGAGAAACTTTTTCTTTTGCTTGCAATGCTTTTAAAATACTTTGAAAATCACCTTGATACTTCAAAGCAAAAAATAGTAAGATTTCTTCCATATTTATCACCTCACTATTTATATAGACATTTAATTTTGTTTTTTCTTCTTTTTTTATAAAAAAAGAACTAAATATCTAAATTTAAAGATATTTGTTCTTTCATTACTTCTTGTACTGGCTTAAAAGATTTCCTATGAATAGGGCATGGACCATATTTTCTAAGTGCCTCTTTATGTGCCTTGGTTACATAGCCCTTATGTTTTTCAAAACCATATTGTGGATATTTTTTTGCATAATCTATCATCAAATGATCTCTTGTTACCTTAGCTAATATACTTGCTGCTGCAATAGACATAGAAAGGGTATCTCCTTTAATAATAGATAAATGTTCAATATCATGTAAAGGCATCGCATCTGTTAAAGCAAACATTTTTTCTCTCTTTAAAATTTGACAACATTTTTCCATTCCTTTTTGACTTGCGCTATATACATTTAATTGATCAACATCTTCAACAGAAATAACTTCAATGTGATAGGCTAATGCATTTTCTATAATTATTTGATACATCGCCTCTCTTTTTTTTGCTGTTAATTGTTTTGAATCAAAAATACGTTCATCATAAAATCCTTTAGGAAAAATGACTCCTGCAACAACTAATTCGCCAGCCATTGGTCCTCTTCCAGCTTCATCAAGACCAATAATATAATCATAACCTAAATCATAATATCTATTTTCATATTCTAATAAATTACTCATTTGGAAGCTCCCATGTTATTTTTGTAATAACACCATCAAATAAATCAGTAAAAAACATATCCATGACACGCTCATAATCAGTAATCCCTCTTACTGGTTTTATTTTTTTATTAAATGCGATATCATCATAACATTTTTCAACCCAATCACTTTGTAAATCAACAGCTATTTGATAACGATTTTCTAAAGTTCCAGGGTAATTTTTAACTAAATATTCAACTGCATAAATAAATAAATCTTCCCTTGGTAATATTTGCTGTTTAATAGAGCCAATAAGAGCAATATTTCTAGCAATATCCTCACTTTCGAATTTAGGCCATAAAACACCCGGTGTATCAAATAATTCAAAATCTTTATCTACCTTAATAATTTGCTGAGCTTTCGTTACACCTGGTTTATTCCCCGTAACAGTTGCTTTTCTTTTTGCTAAGCGATTGATGAAAGTAGATTTTCCAACATTAGGAATACCTAAAACCATTGCTCGCATTGCACGAGGTTTTAATCCCTTCTTTGCTTCTCGTGCCATTTTATCTTTCAAAATTTCTTTGCAAACTTGTATGATCTTTTTATATTCATTAAATTGCTTAAGATTAACACTTATAGCATAATAACCTTTACTTTTGTAAAAATCTATCCATTTTTGTGTTAGTTTATCATCTGCCAAATCTTCTTTTGTCATTACAATTAATCTTGGCTTATTGTTAACAACACTATTAAATAATGGATTTTTACTTGAATATGGAGCTCTAGCATCCACCAATTCAACAACAATATCTATTAATTTTATTTTATCAGCGATTTCTCTTTTTGCCTTAGCCATATGGCCAGGAAACCATTGTATTTGTGCCATATTAGTTCATTCCTTTCATATGATTAAAAGGAAATAGTATAATTCCTTTTTTTGATAAAACATCTTCAATTTTAAAACATCCTAATTCTCTTGAATCAAGTGAATTTACTCTATTATCACCTAAAACGAAAATTTCATTTTCACCAACTGAAATTTCAAAATCATCAGTAAAATAAGAAATATTATATCGACTCTTTACATCTTTTATATGTGATTTATTAAGATAATTTTCTTTAATATACTTTCCATTAACATACAAACAATCATTTTTGTAAACAATTTTTTCTCCAGGTAACCCTATAACTCTTTTAATAATTACATTGTCTAATTGTTTACAGTCTATTGTGACAATATCAAATCTTTTAATTTGTTTTGAATTCAAATCAAGCCGAGACATAAAGGCAAGATCTCCGTCATGTAATGTTGGATACATTGAAGAACCATCAACTTTGACCGGCATAATTATGCCTTTAAAAACAAAAACAATTGCTAAACAAACAACAATAAATTCTAATATTGCCATCATTGTTTTTTTACTATATTTCATAGACATCACCTATCTTTATCTTATAGACGTGTTCTATTATACAACAATTAATGGTAGAAAAAAAGAAATGGTTACCCATTTCTTATTTTCTAATTTCTTTGATTCTAGCAGCTTTACCAGATAAACCACGTAAGTAATTTAATTTAGCTCTACGTACTTTACCAACTTTAGCAACTTCGATTCTATCGATGATTGGTGAATGAACTGGGAAAGTTCTTTCTACACCAACTTGGTAAGAAATTTTTCTAACTGTGAAAGTTTCAGCAATTCCTTTACCTTGTCTTGCGATACAAACCCCTTCAAATAATTGGATACGGTATTTATTACCTTCTTTAATTTTTACATAAACTTTTAAAGTGTCTCCAGCTTTGAAAACAGGGATATCAGATTTTAATTGTTTTTTAGTAATTTGTTCTACTAATGTTAAATTCATCTTTCTTCTCCTTTTCATTTATAGTCTTGTATGTTCATTCGATTAACCAGCGGAACATATGCAGTCACATTGACCTATGCTATTATAACATCGTTCGAAAAAATATCAACTCTTTTTTTTAATTTTTGTCAACATATTTGCCGATTCTTCATCAAATTCATAATTTTCTAATAAATCTGGTCTCTTTAAATAGGTTTTCTTTAGAGATTGGTATTTTCTCCATTTACGAATATTTTCATGATGACCAGAGACCAATACGTCAGGCACTCTATTTCCATCATATTCTATTGGTCTTGTATATTGTGGGTATTCTAATAATCCATCTGCAAATGAATCATCTTCATGGCTTTCTTGACGAATAGCTCCTTCAAGTAATCTTATTACCGCATCACAAGTAACCATACTTCCTAGTTCACCACCAGTTAGTACATAATCACCAATAGACAATTCTAAATCAACATAATCACGAATTCTTTCATCAAATCCTTCATAATGCCCACAAATAATAATAAGATGCTTTTCTAATGAAAGCTTTTGTGCTACTTGATGCTTTAAAGTAATCCCTTGAGGAGACATTAAAATAACAAGTGAATCATCCGTTGTTAATGTTTTTAAGCAATCAATGATTGGCTGACACATCAACACCATTCCCTGTCCTCCTCCATAAGGATAATCATCTACATGTTTATGCTTATCTTGAGTGAATTCTCTAAAATTATGAATCTTAATATCAACAACTTCTTTATCTATAGCTCTTTTGATAATTGAGGTATTTAAAAAGCCTTCAAACATTTCTGGAAATAGTGATAAAATATCAATCTTCATCATACATTCCCTTAATCAAATGAACAAATATTTTTTTATTTTCAATATCTTCATTTTCAATAAATGCATCAACATATGGAATAGCAATCTTTTTATTTGCTGTTTGTACAGTTAAAACATCATGTGCACCATTAAAATAAACAGATTCTACTTTTCCAATTTCTTGATCATTATTAATGATCTGACAACCAATTAAATCATCGTAAAAATATTCATCATCATCTAATTCAACATCTTCTTTTAAACCATAAACATTATAACCAACATATTTTTCTACTAGATTAATATCTTGTAATCCCTCAAAACTGATTAAATAATTTCCTTTATGAACTCTTACAGTTTTGATGATAAAAGGGTCTACAATTTCATTTAAGTAAAGCTTATGTCCCACAACAAATCTTTGATCATTGAAATCACTAAAAGAACGTATTTTAAGTTCTCCTTTAAGTGCATGCGTTCCAACAATTTTTCCAATTTTTAATTTTTCCATATAACCTCCAAAAAAAATAGATGTGTAAAACACATCTATTCATATGATTCGAATTTAATATCTAATTTTTTATCAGAAAGACGTCCTGCAACAGACATTAATTGACGAATAGAATTAGCCATAACACCTTTACGACCGATTAATTTTGCAATATCATTTTTTGCTGAATAAACATGTAAAACAACAACATTCTCATCTAAAGAAGGCATTTGTCTTACTTCTAAATGTTCTTTATCCTCAACTAATTCAATCGCTATATCTTTTAGTGTTTTTACATAATCCATAATTATTTACCTTGTTTTGAATCAGCAAATTTTTTCATGATACCTTGTTTAGATAATAAGTTTCTAACTGTATCAGATGGTTGAGCACCATTGTTTAACCATTTTAAGATTTCTTCTTCTTTTAAGTTAACTTGAGCTGGATTAGTACATGGATTATATGTACCTAATAATTCAATAAATCTACCATCTCTTGGTGATCTTGAATCAGCTGCTACGATTCTATAGAAAGGTCTTTTTTTAGCACCCATTCTTGTCATTCTTAATTTTACTGCCATTTATATTTCCTCCTTGTTTTCTTATTGCTTGTATAATTTAACATAGATAGGAACAGGTGTCAAGCAAAAATGCTTGACACCTTTCATTATTTTTTCTTTTTCTTTTTATGACGTACTTTTTTACGATTTGGACCACCTACAAAGTGACCTCCTCCCATTTTTGGAAGTCCTGTTGCCATATCCATATTTGACATTTGTTTCATCATTTGTTTAGATTGTTCAAATTGTTTTAATAATCTATTAATAGCTGCTAAATCTTTACCACATCCTTTAGCAATACGTTGTTTTCTAGATAATGTAATAATACTTGGATCACGACGTTCTTCTAAAGTCATAGAATAAATAATAGACTCTGTTTCTTTCATTCTCTTATCTGTTGTTTCATCGTTTAAATTAGGCATAGATGGCATACCAGGAATCATTTTCAAAATTCCTGAAAGTGGACCTAACTTCTTTAATTGATGCATTTGATCAAGCATATCATCCAATCCAAAACGTCCAGATTGCATTTTTTTCATAGCTTTCATTGTTTCTTTTTCATCATAGACATCTTGAACTTTTTCAACTAAAGAGACTACATCACCCATTCCTAAGATACGATCTGCCATACGATCTGGGTAGAATAAATCAATAGCATCTAATTTTTCACCTGTACCAATAAATTTAATTGGAACATGCGTAATATGTCTAATAGAAAGTGCTCCCCCACCACGAGAATCACCATCTAATTTAGTAAGCACAGCTCCTGTAATACTTAATTTTTCATTAAATGAAGCAGCTACATTGACAATATCTTGACCTGTCAATGAATCTACAACAAGTAAAATTTCATCAGGTTTTGCAATTTCTTTAACATTTGCTAGTTCTTGCATTAAAGGTTCATCAATGTGCAAACGTCCTGCCGTATCAATAATAATAACATCATTATTATTTAAAGCCGCATAATTCATAGCACCTTTAACAATATTTTCAGCACTTTCAGATGTTCCTTTTTCATAAACAGGCACATCTAATTGCTTTCCTAATGTTACCAATTGATCAACGGCTGCTGGACGATAAATATCTCCTGCAACCAATAATGGTTTTTTAGCATATTTTGTCTTAATTAATTTAGCAATCTTCCCAGAAGTTGTTGTTTTCCCAGAACCTTGTAACCCTACCATCATAATAACTGTTGGTTTTTTACTAAAATCAACTTCTGAAACCTCATCACCTAATAAATGTACTAATTCATCATGTACAATTTTAACTAAAACTTGTCCAGGTTTTAATGAACCTACGACATCTGCACCAATTGCTTTTTCTTTTGTTGATGCAATGAACTCTTTTACAACTTGATAGTTGACATCAGCTTCAAGTAAAGCAAGTCGAATTTCTGTCAACATCTCTTCCATATTACTTTCAGTCAACTGACCTTGTCCAGATACCTTTTTTAAAGTTGACTGCAATCTTTCAGATAACGAATCAAACGCCATATATACCTCCTATAAATCTCTTAACATTTGTAAATGTTCATCAATATTTTTATGTTCTTCTTTTATACCTTTTTCTAAATCATCTATAATTTCAAGTCTTTTTTGATGTTTTTCTAATAAATTTAATTTTTCTTCATAATTTTCTAAATGTAAACAAGCTTTTTTTAAATTGTCAAAAACTGCATTTTTAGAAACATTTTTAATCAAAGATATCTCTGACAAAGACAAATCCTCATGATAATACAAATCTAAATACTCTCTTTGTTTTTCAGTTAATAAATCTTCATATAAATCCATCAAAAGATTTACTCTTTGCTTTTTTTCTAAACTATTTTCCATTATGCTTCCTCAACTAACCCTTTACATAATCCATAAATATATTGTTCTAAGTCAAATTCTTGTAAATCATCAACTTGTTCACCTAAACCAATAAATTTTACAGGAATATTTAATTGATCTTTAATAGATAAAACAATTCCACCTTTAGCAGTACCATCCATTTTTGTAAGAACAATCCCTGTAATATCAGTAATCTTAGAAAATTCAATAGCTTGTGAAACACCATTTTGTCCTGTTGTTGCATCTACAACAAGAAGTGTTTCATGTGGTCCTTCAGGAACAACACGCTTAATAATACGATTCATTTTTTCCAATTCGTTCATTAAATTCACTTTATTTTGTAAACGACCTGCTGTATCACAAATTAAAACATCCGCTCCTGTTTCTTTAGCTTTATTTAAAGCATCAAAAACAACGGCCGAAGGATCTCCTCCTTCTTTTCCTTTAACGATATCCACACCAACTCTTTCTGCCCAAACTGCCAACTGATCAATTGCTCCTGCTCTAAATGTATCACCCGCAGCAACAACGACTTTTTTACCTTCATCATGAACAATACGATGAGCAAGTTTCCCAATCGTTGTTGTTTTTCCAGCACCATTGACACCAACCATTAAAATAACAGTTAACCCTTCTGCTGCGTAATTGATTTTAGTTGACATAACACTTTCATTAGCATAAATAACGAACATTTTATCAACAATAATATCATTAATTTCTCTTGGATCAGTTATATTTCTGATTCTTACTTCTGTTTTAATTTCAGATACAATCTTCATGACCATCGAAACACCAACATCAGCCATAATTAAAATATTTTCTAATTCTTCAAAATACTCATCATTGATTTCTCTAAATCGGGCAGCTAATTCATTAATACGATCTGAAAATGTTTCAGAAGATTTATCTAAACCAACAACATATTTTTCATTTTGCTTAGTTGACTTTCCAACTAATTTTTCTTTTATTTGTGTAAAAAATCCCATCTAAATACCTCCCTTACGATTTTCATTAGAAAAATCTATTGCCTCTTCAAGTTTGACACTTACAAGTTTTGTAACACCTTTTTGTTGCATCGTCGCACCATATAACAAATCACATTCTTCCATCGTTCCCTCACGATGTGTTACTACAATAAATTGTGTTTGTTTAGAAAATTCTCTTAAGAATTTTGCAAATCTTTCAACATTAGCCATATCCAATGCTGCTTCAACTTCATCTAAGATACACATTGGCACAGGTCTTACTTTTAAAATAGCAAATAAACACGAAATTGCAATCAACGCTTTTTCTCCACCAGAAAATAATGTAATATTCGACACAGCTTTTCCTGGTGGTTGTACATCTATATCAATTCCCGTTTCTAAAATATTATCTGGATCAGTATATTTGATTTGTGCTCTTCCCCCACCAAATAATTCTCTAAAAACATTATTAAATTCTTTATTGATCTTTTCAAATGTTGTTGAAAATTTCTCAATCATAATTTGATCCATTTCATCAATTGCCTGTACTATTTTATCCTGAGCTTGTATTAAGTCAAGTCGTTGACTATTCATATTTTCGTAACGCGATGAAACTTCTTTATATTCTTCGATAGCATCAATATTAACATGACCAAGTGCTACTATTTCATTTCTAAGTGTAGCAACCTCTCCTCTAGCAAATTCAATATCTACTTCATCATGATAATTTTCACTTGCATACTCATAAGTCATGGAATATTCATTAGATAATCGACTTAAATAATTATTTAATGATCCTTCATATTTAGTAGATAAAATAGCTTTTTCATTAATTTGTCCTTGAATGTCTTTAAGCATCTTTCTTAAATCTTTCAATTTTGATTCTAATTGCTCATTTTCATTAACATAGGACATTCTTAATTCTCTTTTTGATTTTATTTTTTCTGTTAATTCATCTCGATGCTTGATGGCTTCATTTAATTGTAAAACAAGTTGATTATCAATTTTACCACTTTTAAACTCATCCAATTCAACGCTTTGATGCGATAAACTTTCATATTCACCTTTAGCAACTACAAGTTCTTCCTTTTTTCCTTGAACAACAACTTCTAACTTAGCATATGACATTTGTTTTTGTAGAAGTGTATGTGCCAATTCTTTAGCATCGTTTTCAAGTTTAAGTAATTCATTCTTTTCACGTACAAGTTTTTGTTCTAATTCATCCAATTTTTCTTTAACTTTTTCTAGTTCTCTTTTTTGAAGAATGGATGATTGTTGACGATTAACTGTTCCACCTGTAAGTGAACCTCCAACATTGACAATATTTCCATCCAAAGTAACAACTTTATATCGAGCATATGTTGCCTTTGATATTTCATAAGCATGATCAATATCATCAGCTAAAATAACATTTCCCAATTGATTCAAAATAACATTATCTATATTTTTAGAACTTGAAACAAAATCACTTAATACACCTAAATAACCTTCTAAAGCTGGACATAAAATAGCATGTTCTTCTCTTAAAGAACGTGGTTCCATATCCGCTAAAGGTAAAAAAGTAGCACGTCCTGCCTTATTATCTTTTAAAAACTTAATTGCTAATCTAGCTTGTAAATTATCTTTCGTAACAATAAATTGCGAAGCACTTCCTAAAGCAACAGAAACCGCTAAATCATACTTCGAATCATTTTCTAGTAAATCTCCAAAAACACCAATAATATCCGGATTATCATGAGCAAGTTCCATAATAGCCTTGACACCATGATGATAATTGGATTTATTTTCTACTAAATCCACTAATATTTCTTGTCTATTTTTATTTTTCGTAATTTCTTGATTAAGATCATTAATAGATTGATGTTTATGATTGATTTTGGATGTTAAAACCGTTTGTTCTTGAGATAAATCTTCAAGAGATTTTTCTGTTGTTTTTAATCGTTCAACACGGTCATTATATTCTTCAATCAAATCCGTCAAAATAGCTTTTAAATTATCTAATTTCTTCTTTATATCATCACTGTTTTGAGACTGTAAAGCATGTTTTCTTTTTTGATCAACCTCTATTTTACTTGTTTCTAGTCTTGAAACTTCAGACATCGATTCTAATAATTGACTTTGTAGAGAGTTTATTTCATTATCTAAAACAAACATTTTCTTTTTTATCTCATCATCAGCACTTTCTTTCAATAAAATTTCTGCATCTAATGAACTGTGTCGTTCATTAAGGTCTTTTAATTGTAAAGATAGCGTATCTAGTTGATGTTTTAATTTCGAAACTTCATGAACAAGTACATTTACTTCGATTGAAGTAAGTTTTTCCTTCAACGTTAAAAATACTTCTGCTTTTTCTTTTTGTTTTTTTAATGGTGCTATTTGTTTTTCTAATTCATAAACAATATCTTTTATACGATTTAAATTATCCGTTGTTCTCTCTAATTTTCTAATAGCCTCAATTTTTCTTTTTTTATATTTAGAAACTCCTGCAGCTTCTTCAAAAATAACTCGTCTTTCTTCAGGACGACTATCAGCAAAATTAGAAATATTTCCTTGAGAAATAATAGAAAGCGAATCTCTTCCAAGTCCCGTATCTAAAAGCAGATCTGTAATATCTTTTAAACGACATTGTTGCCGATTTAAAAGATATTCAGCCTCATTTCCTTGTCGATAAAGACGTCTAGTAATTTCAACTTCATTATAGTCATAATTGAGCATATGATCACTATTATCAAATATTAAAGTAACTTCAGCTAAATTTTGTGCCCGACGATCTTGAGAACCAGCAAAAATAACATCTGCCATATTACTTCCACGTAAAGATTTTACAGATTGCTCACCTAATACCCATCTAACTGCATCCGAAATATTAGATTTTCCACATCCATTAGGCCCTACAATTCCTGTTATTCCCGGCTGAAATTCTATATTAACTTTATCTGCAAATGATTTAAATCCATGTAATTCTATTTTTTTTAAATACATAGATGCTCCTTTCTAGCCTATTTGAAAACTATTTTACCATTTTCAAACGATTCAATAATCGCAAGCGATTCTACTCTATAACCTAAATCAACTAATTTTTGATGTCCCTTTTGAAATCCTTTTTCAATAATAATACCGCATCCAACAATATGTGCTTTTGCTTGATTACACATATCGACTAATCCAAGCATTGCATTTCCATCAGCTAAGAAATCATCTACAAGTATCACATTTTCATTTTCATTTAAATATTTCTTTTTAACGCAAGCAATATATCTTGTTCCTTTAGTATATGAATATACTTCACTTGTATATAAATCATCATTAACTGTTTTAGATGTTCCTTTTTTAGCAAAAACAACAGGAATATCATTTAATTCATAGCTAAGTGCTAATCCCAGTGCAATTCCTGATGCTTCAATTGTTAAAATCTTATCGATTTTTTTCCCCGCAAATCTTCTTTTAATTTCTTTAGCAATTGATCTATAAGTTTTTGGATCAATTTGATGATTAATAAAACTATCTACTTTTAAAATATCTGGTTCAATAATTTCTCCATCACTTAAAATCTTTTCTTTTAATTCTAACATACTAATCCCCTTACCTTTTCAATCTTTCAATTAATTTTTGTTTTTCAATTGGCAGTCTTACAATAAAATTTGTACCCACATCTACTTGAGATAAAATATCTATCTTCCCATGATGTAAATCAACAATAGATTTTACAATTGCCAAGCCGAGTCCATTTCCTTCAACGTTTCTTGCTTTATCTTCTCTATAAAATCTTTCAAAAATATGAGAAACGACTTCTTTAGACATTCCAATACCCGTGTCTTCTATAGAAATTTCTATATCTTTAGAATTTTTTTTCATCGTAATTGTAATGAGTCCACCTTCATTTGTATACTTTATAGCATTTGAAATAATATTGGTCCAAACTTGTTCTAAACGTTGTTCGTCTCCTTCTATAAATATTTCTTTTTTAGGCATCTCAAAGACAATTTCTATATTTTTTTCCATTGCTTGATTTTCTTGAGTAGAAATAACTCGATTCATTTGTTCAACTAATGAATAATTTGTTAACTCTAATTCAATCTCTTCTCTATCAAGCAAGGTCAATTGTAACATATTTTTTGCTAGAGAAGATAATCTTTTACTATTATATAAAATAATATTCGCATATTTTACTCTTTGTTCTTTTGGCAAGTCTTCTTCTTTTAAAATATTGGCAAATCCTTGAATAGACGTCAATGGTGTTTGAAATTCATGAGAAATATCTGAAATAAACTTTTGCCTTGTTTCATCTTGTTTTGCAAGTTGCCTCGCCATTTGATTAAATCCTTGATTTAATTTAGAAATTTCATCTTGTCCAACATTATCAACACGAACATTGTAATTCCCATTGCTCAGTTCTTTGATTGCATTTGTTAAACGTGTTAAAGGTTTAACAATAATATCGGCAATTACTAAAAAGACAATGCTTCCTGTTAAAAAAACACACCCCAAAATCAAAATTGCTGAATTAGCAATTGCACTTTTTTGACCACTGGTATCTTTTTGAACATAGATATAATACTCTTGCCCATTGATCATATTCTTTGTACCATACGCTAGCACTTCATTATGATGCTTAAAGGAAAGCTCATTGTTTGTACTTTTAAACATTGCCATCATCTGTTCAGGTGTTGGATTATATTTTTTGTTTCCATAAGCAACATAGCCTTCACTGCTTGAATAACATGTTATGGCCATTTCACTACTTTTTGCATATAAATCAATAATATCATCCCTATTTTCAATATTAATATTTGAAATCACTTTAGAAACATAATCATTTGTTGTAATCAAATCTTCTTCTACTGTGGATTCAATTTGTTGGTCATTTAATCTTAGAGATACAAAACCTGCTACTGAAAAGGAAGCTACGATTGTAATAAAAAAGCCAAAAATCAATTTTGAATAAATAGATTTCATCTACTCTACCTCAACTTTGTATCCTAATCCTCTAACTGTTACAACATTAAAACCTGGTAAATGCCCGATATTTTCTCTAATTCTTTTAATATGGACATCTACTGTACGATCAAACCCATCGTAATCCATACCCCAAATCTTTTCAATCAACTGTTCCCTTGAAAAAATTTGGTTAGGATGTTTAGCAAGTTCAAATAATAATTCAAATTGTTTTAGTGGCAAATGAATACATTCATCTTTATATCTGATTTCATATTTATCCCCATCCAATTCAACTTCATTTAAACGTACAATATGCGATGTATTAATATCATATCTTTTCATAATTGCTTTAACTCTAGCCATTAATTCATTAGGATCAAAAGGTTTAACAACATAGTCATCAACCCCTGAAGAAAAGCCACGTAACTTATCCTTGCTTTCCCCCTTGGCAGTAAGCATAATACAAGGAACATCTTTAAATTCTTTCATACTTTCAACAAGTTCAAAGCCATCCATTTTAGGCATCATGACATCGATAATTCCTAAATCAATATATTCATTTTCAAAAATGGTCAATGCTTCTTCACCATTGGCCGCTTCAATCACTTCATAGCCTTCTTTATTTAAATAAAATTTAAGCAACTCTCTAATATCTTGTTCATCATCAACAACTAAAATCCTTGGTTTCATCTTATACACCTCAATTCAATTCAAAATTATATCATAAAACAATAAAATAATACAATCTACTAGGATTTACTTTCTAAGAAGTTTGTCGATAAAGATACACAAAAAAAATATTTATTGTATAATATATCAGGATTAAAGGAGATGTAAAAATGATATTAGAAAAAATAGACCAAGATTTATTAGCTTTAGCTAAACAATCAGATAATGATTTAAAAGACATTTATGCCCAAGTAGATGAACTTTGCCTTGTTAATTCAAATAAAGCTTTATCTGCTTTTATAGAAAATCAAGTTTCTTATAGTGATTTTACCGATATTAATGGTTATGGTAACTATGATGAAGGAAGAGATAAACTAGAAAGAATTTTTGCTTCTATTTTAGGATGTGAAGATGCTTTAGTAAGACCTCAAATCATGTCAGGAACAAATGCATTATATTTAACTCTTTCTGCTTTGTTAAAACATGGTGATACCATGATTTCTATAAGTGGTGAACCTTATGATTCTTTACAAGAAATGATTGGTATAAGCGGTGATTCAAATCAATCATTAAAAGCCTATGGTGTAAATTACGAACAAATCGATTTAATTGATAATGAATTTGATGAAGAAAGTATTGTTGAAAGACTCCAACAAAAAAATGTAAAACTTGTTGAAATTCAACGTTCTCGTGGATATAGTCAACGTTTATCACTTACAATCGATAAAATAGAATCAATTATTCATAAAATTAGAGAAGTTAATCAAGAAGTCATCATTATGGTTGATAACTGTTATGGTGAACTTGTAGAAACAAAAGAACCTGGAGATATTGGCGCTGACATTGTTGTAGGATCATTAATGAAAAACTTAGGTGGTGGAATTGCTCCAACAGGTGGTTATGTTGCCGGTAAAAAAGATTTAGTTTACGAAGTCGCACAAAGACTTACTGCCCCTGGTATTGGTAAAGACTTAGGCGCTAACTTTAATCTTAACAATGCTTTCTTTAAAGGTGTGTTCATGGCTCCTAATGCTGTAAAAAATGCTTTAAAAACAGCTATTTTTACTTCATACATGTTAGAAAAATTAGGATATGAACATGTATCACCACGTTATAACGAAAAAAGAACAGACCTTATCCAAACATTAGATTTACATAGTAAGGAAAAATTAGTGAATTTCACTCAAGGAATCCAATCATCAAGTCCAATTGATTCCTTTGTACGTGTTCTTCCTGCCCCAATGCCTGGTTATCCTTTTGATGAAGTTATGGCTAGTGGAAGTTTTACTCAAGGAAGTACTATTGAATTAAGTGCGGATGCCCCTGTAAAAGAACCTTATACTTTATATATGCAAGGTGGTTTATCAATCGAATATGGTAAGCTTTCTATTTTACTTGCCTTAACGCAAATGAAAAACAAATAAAAAAAAGACTCAACTGTTGAATCAACAATTGAGTCTTTTTTACATACTTCCTATTTGTCCACCATCAATTCGAATAATCGAATTATTGATAAAATTAGCTTCATCACTAATCAAAAACTTCACTAAATAAGCCACTTCTTCAGGTTTGCCATAGCGTTTAACCATAATTTTTTCTTGTTCTTCTTTTAAAAATTCTTCATCATAGCCATCAAGTTCATTTTCTGTACCAATAAATCCTGGAGCAATACAATTTACATGAATATAGGGTCCAAACTCAAACGCCAAATTGTGTGTTAAAGAAATAAGCGCCGCTTTAGAAGCATCATAATCAATACACATAGGATAATATGTATTCATGCCATTTGTCGAGGAAATATTGATAATACGTCCATAGTCTTGTTTAAGCATATGTGCTGAAACACTTTTACTACAATTATAAGCCCCCACAACATTAACATCTAAAGTCTTTCTAAATTCATCCGCCGTTTTTAAATGAAACAAATTAGATAAATCAATTCCTGCATTATTGATTAAAATATCAACACCACCTAATCGTTCATCAATTTCTTGAATCATTTTTTTAACTTGATCTTCTTTAGAAACATCTGCTTTTAAAGCCAAACAACGTACATGATATTGTTGAATAATATGTTCTTTTAAACATTCTGCTTCTTGATTTGACGTTAAATAATTAATAACAATATCATATTGATTCTTCGCTAACTCTAAAGCAATGGCTCTACCAATACCTTTGGCCCCACCTGTAATTAATACAACTTTACCCATGATAAAAAAGAGCTTTATTAAGCTCTTCCTGCGTATTTTCCATCAGCTGAAAAAACAACGATTTTTTCACCTTGTTCAATAAATTGAGGAACCCTAAGAGTTAAACCTGTTTCAGTTTTAGCGTCTTTTGTTTGGTTAGATGGTGCCCCTTTGATAGCTGGATCTGTTTCTACAATAGTTAATTCTACTTTTTCAGAAACAGAAACGTTTAATAATAATCCTTCAAAGAATACTAAATAGACTTCAGTTCCTTCGACAATAAAGTATTTATTATAACCAACTTGTTCTTCAGATAATTCATATGTATCATATGTTTCCATATCCATGAAGTAGAAAGTATTGTCTGCTTCATAAGAAAATTGAGCTGCTTTTTTAGAAATATTAGCTTGATCAAATTTAGTTGAAGCATTGAAGTTCTTTTCTTGAATAGCTCCTGTTTTCAAGTTTCTCATTTTAGTTTTTAAAATAGCTGCTCCTTTACCAGGTTTAACATGTTGGAAATCCAACACTTGGCAAGGATCACCATCAATAATTAAAGTTAATCCTGTTCTAAAATCTCCTGCACTAATTGCCATACATTATCTCTCCTATTAATAATTTTTTACACATCCTATTGTAACAGTTTCAATCAACATTCTCAAGTACTCCTGAAAAACTCTTAGTACTTTGAAAATATTTTATTTTAAATTATTTTTTTAAAACAAAGATACTTTTTCTTTATTTTGATGTTCTTTGATATATCTACTCCATTTAATATATCCATAAGTTGTATTTGTAAAATAACCCAGTTTTAAAGGAAGTAAAACATATTGTCCTGACATTATGTTAATAACTGCTTCTAAAAATGCACATATATACCAAGCAATCCATTGTTCTCTTAATCTAAAGAAAATAAAGAGACCGTTGGCGATTCCAACTGCTGATGCACAAGCGTCAATATAAATAATAGCTGTTTCTAATGTTTTATTGTTATAAAAATCAGTAGCGATATCTAAACCACTAATAAAATAACCTACAACAACTGTCCAAACAATAATACCAATAATAACTAAAACTTCTTGATATCCTTTTAATTTTCTTACCATTGTAAGTTCATCTTCTTCATCATCGCGATGTTTAGACCAGTTAATATAACTAATAATATCAATAGGTAACCAGAAAAATAAAGTTGTTGCCATTGTTGCAAAACGATACATTAAAACAACACAAGAAACAATTTCCACAATTTCTACCAAGACAGAAACCAAGAAATTATACCTTGATTGTTTAGATATCAGTAGTTCACATAAAATATTTAAGAATGTATCTAATAAATAAAGAATCATAATGATAATACCGTTTACACCATTGGCACTATCTTCTGGGAATAACACAGATAAAATCGTAGCTAACACCATAATTGAGATAAACCATGATTTTTCATATGTTGTAAATTGTTTAGAGAATAACATCATAATCGCAACAGATAACATTAAAATAAATGTTGCACTCGCTAAATTGAAAACAGATAATGTTTCTTCTGCCATCATTTCTTTATAAGTATGACTTGCTTCTTGACGACTTACATCTTTATGATCAAAATAAAGATTTTGTCCATTTTCTGTTTTGAATTCATATGCTTTGATTGAATTTTTATTTAATTTAACATAATCTTCATAATCATAAGATACCACAAGTTTTTGATCACCTTTTCGATAAATGACATCACAAACTTTGTTATCCGAATCATAATCTTCTTCATCTTTATCTCTATCCATCATGACAGATTGAACATATTGCAGATCTCCTACGTCTTTATGAATTTGCATCAAACCATAAAAAACTGAACCAATTGAAGTAAAAACAAGTAAACATAAAACAATTATTTCAAATGTTCTTAGTTTTTTATTAGATTCGATATTTTTTTTGAAAAATTGAATCATTATTTAAACCTCTCCCTTATCTTAAAATGCTTTATCATTATAATAAATATTTATAAAAAATACACTCTTTTTTTTCTATTTATTATAATTATTTCATAAAATTGCAAAAAATAGGAATAACTCGTATTCCTATTTTAAATTATTTAGCTTTAAATTGACTAATAACCACACTTTGATGTTCATTCGAAATAAATTGAATTTCAACTTCATCGCCAGCTTGTACAAGCGGTAACGAATTAGAAAGGGACAGATCCGCAATATAAATATGATCATCACCCTCTAGTTTAAAATAATAGACACTATTGCCTTCTTTAACAGCACTATTAATTGAAGAAATTTTGCCAGTTAAAGTATTTTCTTCAAATTCTTCATGACTTTTACCATTTTGAGATAAAACCTCATAATAAGCTTTTTCAGCCTCAGATACACTACTTCCTGTTGCTACAATTTGATAATTTTTAACACTGACAAAAGCATACATCTTAACAAGATTACTACTATCTTTTAAAGAAAGGAAATAAGTAGGCTCTCCTCCTGCATTGACTAAAATTGGAAATGTTGCTTTATATTTTAAGTTTTGTACCTTTCCTTCTGCCGAAGACATTGCTGAATATTCTTCTGCTCCAGAAATATGATAATATTTGCCTTCTTTTGTACGTAAATTAATTAATGCAAATCCAACATTACTTGCATCTTTAGAAACACTTGTAAGACCTGTGTACAAATAAACATCATCATCAATAACAATATAATTATATCCATCTGTTGATTGTAACACACCTTTTTGTGAGAAAACAGAATTAATATAACCATGTGTATATTTTCCATAATTTTCTAACTGTTGAATAACTAACTCTGCTGGATAAACACGATCTACCCAATTAGGAATATCTTTAATATCATAATATTTATGCTTACCATCAACAGCATTTACTAGAACTGCTCCTACAATATCTTTTCCACCAAAGGGACCTATTTTATATTCAAATACAGGAGCAATCCAATAAGGAATACCTTCATCGTTAATTTCAAAAGCTAATTCTTCAAACATTTTCGTAGGATAATTCAACCTTAAATGACGATTAATATTTCTACCAAAATGTTCAGATTTTGAATATTTCATGCCTTCTTTCAATTCAACAACTTCAGACTCTTGACTTACCATATTCACTTTAACATAAGCTGGTAAGCCTTCTTTTCGATTTGTTATCCATTTAATTAAATCACTATATTCTAATGGTGTAACTCGATAAGGAGTATCTTGATAATTAATTTGTTCATAAGATTCATCTACTTCAAACTGTGAAACATAATCTATCATTTGTCCCATTTTTCGATCACCTAGTTTAATAGCACTTTCACGATCTACAACAGGAATTGATTGATAAGAAATCGTCTCATTATCTTTATAAAAATCAGCTTTTTTATTTAATTGTAATTGATTTTGATATGTTTTTGCATGAAAAATAGGCAAACTATATACCGAACCAACACCTATATAAACAAATAAGGCAACGACTACAAACATTAAATATTTAGATGTTTTATCAAATGTACCTAATAATATCGCATGTAAAATAACAAAGATAACAATTAAAAAAATCAAATGGAAAATAAATGTTTGAGATTGATAATGAATTGGTAGTAATAAAACATACTCTCCTATAATACCTAAAAGACAAACGACAATCAATGGAATTAAATAGCTCCATTTTTTAGTTGTTTGTATTTTAGATGAAGAAAAATGTCTTTTTATTTCGTCAATGATACTTTGTATAAAATTATTCATTTATTCTCTCCTTGATATCATTTAATAATAAAGGTAATTCATCTAAAGATAAAAGTGTTGCCCCCGAAGCAAACGCATGTCCGCCACCTCGATATTTATTCGCAATTTCATTAACAGGAATATGTCTCGATCTCATTGAAACACGCCAATTATGATCTTTTGTATTTTCTGTTATAGCTAACCATACTTTATATTCATCAACTGAACTTAATAAATTAACAAAATCAGAGCCTCTTTCTCTTGAAATATTTAAATATTTTAAATCTTCATCTTTTAAAACATAGTAAGCAACACCCTCATCTTCAATATAATGATTTAGGATAAAAGCATTCACTTTTAAATCTTTCACATGTTTCATATACATTCTTTCATAAAGTGCTTGCATATCAAAATCATAATTATATAAATACATTGCCGCTTCAAAAGTACGCTCATCAGTAGCTGAATACATAAATCTATTTGTATCCCCTATAATTCCCATATAAAGAGCCTCAGCTCCAAAGCTTGAAAGTTTTACACGTTTATTTTTTAAAAACAAAGCCACTATTTGACTACATGAAGAAGCTGTACTATCTTCTAAATTTAAATTTCCATAAGAATCAACAACAATATGGTGATCAATTTTTATAATTTCTTTACATAAACTAATATCACCATCAATTCTTTCTTGATTAGCTGTATCTAAAACAATTCCTAAAGTTGGTTTTTCAAAATTCGGTTCATTGATTTCTCCAGTAAATTGATATTTAGCCACTAAATCAGAAGAAAAATCACCTGCAAAATAGACTTCTTTATTTTCAAAAGTATTTTGAATTAAATCATATATTCCAAATTGACTCCCAAAAGCATCATAATCCGGATTAACATGACGATATAAACAAATACATTCATATTCTTCTATTTTATTTAAAATCTTTTCTATCATAATTTTCACCCTATTTTATAATAACATACCTTAGACAAAGAAAAAACCTGTTTGCACAGGTTTATAAATCTAACAAACGAACTGTATCTCTTGCAATCATGACTTCTTCATTTGTTGGAATGACCATCACTTTAATTTGAGAATACTGATGTGAAATCACACGATTTTCATCACTTCTAATGCTGTTGAGCTCTTCATCTAAGAAAACACCAAATGCTCTTGAGACATTGTCAATAATTAAACGTCTTAAATAAGCAGCGTTTTCACCAACTCCCGCTGTAAAGCAAATAGCGTCACAACCACCTAATTCAGCGTAATATTGTCCAATATATTTTGAAACAATACGTGCATATAATAAACCAGTTAATAAAGCACGTTCATTTCCTTCGTTAAATAAGGCATTTTCAATATCTCTAGAATCAGAAGAAATGCCTGAAATTCCTAACATTCCAGATTTTTTATTATAGATTTCTAAAACTTCATCTGCTGTTTTATTTAATTTTTTACATAAATAAGGCATAACTGAAGGATCAACATCTCCAGAACGTGTTCCCATCATTACACCTGCAAGTGGTGTAAATCCCATAGATGTATCAATACATTTACCATCTTGAACTGCTGAAACACTTGCTCCATTTCCTAAATGACAAACGATAATTCTGGATTCTTTAGGATTTCCTAACATTTCAATAGCTTGTTGAGAAACATATTTATGACTTGTCCCATGTGCTCCATATTTTCTTACTTTTAAATCTGTATAATATTCAAGTGGTAAAGGATATAAATATCTTTCTTTATCTAATGTTTGATGGAATGCCGTATCAAAAACAAAAACATGTCCTACATGATCAGGCAAAGCTTCTTTAAATGCTTTATAACCAATGATATTTGCTGGATTATGTAAAGGAGCTAACTCTGCTAAATCTGCAACTTTTTTTACTGCTTCTTCGTCAACGACTACAGAATCATCAAAATCTTCTCCTCCATGTACAACACGATGTCCCACTGCATCTATTTCTTCCAAACTTTCAACAATATGATGATCAACAAGAGCATTTAATAATAAGTCAACTGCCACTTGATGATCAGGAATTGGTGTTTGTGTTTGTATTTTTTCTCCATTTACTTTAATTACAAAATTTCCAACTTCTTGTCCAATTCTTTCAACTAATCCCGAAGTGATAACTTCTTCACTTGGCATATTAATCAATTGGAATTTTAAAGAGGAACTTCCTGCGTTTACCGCCATTACTTTTACCATAATTTACCTCCTAGCAATATAACTATATTGTACATAATTTAGTACACAAAAACAATATTTCTAGTGAAATTATCAAAAAAATGTAAGCTCTTTCAACACTCATAAAAAAAGAATAGTCCTCTTTTATTAAGAAAACTATTCCCATATTACTATTTGTTATTATATGAAGAACGAGACATTTGTTCTTGTCCCATTTTAACTAATCTTTTAGTAATTTCTCCACCAACAGAGCCATTCGCTCTAGCAGTTGTATCAGGACCTAAATTAACACCAAATTCATTTGCAATTTCATATTTCATTTGGTCGATCGCATTTTGAGCTCCAGGTACAACTAATCTATTGCTATTATTACTTTGTGCCATGTTGTGTCACCTCCTGACACTTTTATTTTGCATCAGGAATAAAAAACTATACGCTTTTTTTAAAAAATATCTTCATCATTTTTATAATTTGCATCAACAACAATTGTTTCAACATTTTCTACACATTCATTAACATATGTTTCATAATCAAAAGTTACTTCAAAAGCTTCAGCCTTATAACTTTTTGGTTTTGTAGCAGGTGCTTTAGGTGTGAAAATTGTACAACAATCCTCATGTGGTCTAATAGAAATATCATAAGTATCTATTTTTTGAGCAATATCAATAATTTCTAATTTATCAAGACATAACACAGGTCTTAATACCGGAATTGAAATAACTTGATTGATTACATTCATACTATCTAATGTTTGTGAAGCCACTTGTCCAATACTTTCACCGTTAACAAGTGCTAAACAATGATTTTTTATAGCAAGTTTTTCTCCAATACGATACATCATTCTACGCATAACTGTCATAGCATAACTTTCATCACAATGATCATAAACTGCAAGTTGTAATTTTGTAAAATTAACAACATGAACTGTAATTTGACCATGTGTATAATGTCTTAATTTATCTACTAAATCAAAAACTTTTTCTCTAGCAAATTCATTTGTGTATGGTGGCGCTGCAAAGTGAACACATTCAATATCGACACCACGTTTTAAAGTTAAGTATCCTGCTACAGGAGAATCAATTCCACCCGATAACATTAACAATGCCTTTCCACCAATACCAACAGGATATCCACCTGCACCTTTGATAATATTTGTCATAACGTAAATAGCGTCATGTCTAATCTCAACTGTAACCAACATTTCTGGATGATGAACATCTACTTTTAACTGTCTATCTACATGATGAAAAACATGTCCTGCAATTTCTCTATTAATGTCTTGTGACTTTTTAGGAAATGTTTTATCACTACGTTTTGTGTTGATTTTAAATGTTGTTTTTGTATCTTCGTTGATCATTTTAGCAATTGCATCTTTAACAACATCTAGATCTTTTTCAAATTTATAAGCATTTGAAAAAGAATGAATACCAAAAACTGTTTTTAATTTTTCATTGACTAACAAATGATTTGCACCATTTAGATAAATGTATAAACGATCATATTGTAATTGATATTGTAATTGTGGAAATTCAAAAAGAATTTCTTTTGTGTTTTTTAATAATTTTTGTGTAAATAATTTTCTATTTTTACCTTTTGTTGTAAGTTCTCCAAAACGAACGACAATATAATTTGCTTCCATATCTTACCTCTGTTTTTTTATTGAATCTAATACTTCTTTCAAACAATAAATAAATTTATCAATTTCTTCTTCTTTTGTCAAATCACTTATACTTACTCTCAAAGCACTTTTTGCAACTTCATCAGGCAAATGCAATTGTTGCATCACCCTGGAAACATCACTTGTTTTAGAACTACACGCACTTCTTGTAGAAATAAGAATATCTTTTTCCTCCAAAGCATGCAAAATAACTTCTGGTTTATAACCAATACATGAAAAATTAACAATATGACTTGACACTTTACCTCCAGCGTTAATAATAACATCTGGAATTGTCTGTAATTCTTTTATTAAATATTTACTTAATTTCGAAACATATTTTTCTTTTTGATCAAAATTTTCTAATGCTAATCTTAAAGTTTTAGCAAGAACAATATACGTACAAGCATTACTAGTTCCTCCACGTAAACCAAACTCTTGCTGTCCTCCATTAATAAGTGGTACTAAAGTAGTAGATTTTCTTTTAAAAAGCAATCCGCTCCCCTTTAAACCATTTATTTTATGTGCAGAAAACGATGCACAGTCGATACCTTTTAAATCTATCTTTATCTTACCTAAAGCTTGCACCATATCAACATGAAACTTAACAAGCGGATGATCTTTGAGTACATTTTTTATTTCCTCAATGGGTTGAATAGATCCAACTTCATTATTAATACACATGACACTCACTAAAATCGTATCATTTCGAAGACTTTTCTTTAAATCATCAATTTGAATATGTCCCGTATGATCAACAGGTAAATAAGTTACTTCAAATCCAAATACTTCTTCTAATTCTTTACATGTTTCATACACTGAAGAATGTTCTATCGAAGTTGTGATAATATGTTTCCCTCTATTTTGATATTGAAAAGCAATTCCTTTAATAGCCATATTGTTTGCTTCACTTCCACAACTTGTAAAAATCATTTCTTCTTCATCAACATCTAACATTTTAGCAAGTAAACCTCTCGATTTTTCTAATAAGCGATTCACTTCAATTCCTTGGCTATAAATACTATCAGCATTATAAAAATATTTTTCTAACAATTGTGTATATGTTTTTAAAACATCCTTATTATAAGGTGTTGTCGCAGCATAATCTAGATATACCATATTTCCCTCCATATTTTATTTTTATTCAATTTTCGATAACATATGACCCTCATGAAAAAAGTCCTATTCAGCCTTAGGACTTTTTTTATTAACCAACATTTCATAAGAATCCGGTTTTATTTTTTCAATAATATCAACAGCTGTTGATAATGCTTTAGTATATTCCCCATTTCTATAAAGTAATTCCGCTTTTGTAAGCTCTGTATTAACTTCTAAAAATGAAGAACGATATCTATTTCCAAAAACAATTGCATCCTCTACCATTTCAGCAGTAACAATCAAATTATGCACATTATCATACAATTTATAAATAACATCTCTTGCAGCATCTACTTGAAGTGATAAACTCTTTAAATCAATTGGTCTTTTTCTAATAAAATTTAAGATGGAATCTGCTTTTTGATAAGAGTCATCAATATAATCTTGATAAGATTCACTAATCATTGGTAAATGTTTATTTCTAATTTCAGATTTAATTTCTAATAAAACAATATTAATATTGTCTAACTCATCCAAAGCTCTCTTTTCTTGAATACGTAATGTTTCTGCTAATTCAATATGTTTAATCAAAGAATCATTATATGGTTTACTTTGTTCAACAATTCTTGAAAAATCATCAATCATTTCTATATAAGAAAAATCTTTAGTTTCAATAATCTTTGTAATTTCCGCTAAATCATCAACAATTGATTGAAATTGATTATAATCATCTTCTATTGTAATCGTATAATCATCTAAAATATAGTTTTTTTCTAACTCATGAATACTTTCTTTAGCCTCTAAAAGTCCGCTTTCTATCTTATTAACGAATTTATAACATTCATTTCGTTTTTCTTCGTAGAGTGCATATGCATTCTTTTCTTTTTCAAAATCAGAATACAATAGATTTAACTCATCCGTCATGACTTCTATATTTTGTCCAACGTTTTCCAATTTTAAATTCTTTATATTTTTTTCTGTCTCGTGTAAATCATTATCAATCTTAGAAATACGGATTGTAGCATTCATTCTTTCAACAGCAAAATCTTTTTCTTGCATATCTTGCATAATTGACTTTAGTTCATTTAAGCGTTTTGGTAAATATTGACGAACAACAGAAATATATGTAGGTAAATCACTTAACTGTTGATCTAAAGCATCGATATATTTTGAAATATCTTCTGTATATGTCTTAGCTTCTTCAAATTGTTGATTATTCATATAATTTTCTAATTCAACAAAGCGTTCATCAATATCATGAAATACATCTTGTACTTTAGGAACGTAGTCTTCAACTTTAAAACGAATCTGTGCATAGTTATCATTTGTAGCACGATATTTTTCTTTAACTTTGATAATTTCTAATCTTTGAATATTTTCAATTTCTGTAATAACTTCTATATCTTTTAAAAGTTGTTTTGATTCCTTTGCATAATGAATCACTTTTTCCTCTAAAGAGTTCATCTTTTTTTGAACACCTCGTAATTTTCGATAATAAAGTGCTTCATCAATATCATTAACAAGCGGAATGATTTCATCATTTTGAAGATCTGTTAATTCAGCAAATTTTGCATCATAAGTTTCATATTTTTCTTGCAATTCTGGCATATTTTTAGCAATTCCTTTTACCCTTCCTAGTCGATATTGAATAGGTAAGGATTTAATTGCATTCATTTTATTTTCTAAATCAACAATTTCATTACGATAATGTTTTAATTTTAACAAGCGATATGTCAAAATAACCAATATCAAAACTAAAATACTTACCGAAATAATAATAATTGTTTTCATTCCTAATACATTTATAATTTCATTCAAATATTTCATGTTAACAACCTCTTTTAATCACATTTCTACATATAAGTATATCATGAAGTCATATACTTGTCTAAATCTAATTTTCTTTCTTTGAGATAAAATAAAACGAAGCTGTAAAAATCACTATAAATCCAATTAAAACAAAAAAATCAAATTTTTCTTTTAATAAAATCAAAGAGAAAAAATAGGTAAAAGCAGGACTAAATGCCATAAAAAAACTTGTTTTTAAAGGACCTATTGAATGAATTGATAAAAAATAAACACATTGAATATAGGCATATCCAATTCCAGAAGTTAAAATAAATAACCATAAAGAAAAAGTGTTTACTGTTTTAAATAAATCATTCTTTTGAAACAACAAAATAACAATAAATTCAAAAAAAGCTATTAATAACATATATAAGTTATAAATGAATGGATTATGTGTAATATCTTTTAATCGATAATTACCAAAATTGTAAATAAACAATGCCGTTATTAAAAAAAAGATTCCCTTTCCTATATTAAAAAGTCGAAAATGAATGGCTATTAAAAATCCTAAAAAACTTATCATAAATGAGATCAGAATTTTCCAATTCCATTTGCACAAAGAAACAGATACAATAAACATCATAACTGGTGCTAAACAATTAATCGTTGCTGTCATCGTCCCTTCTACATATTGCATACCATAATATGTCAACAAAAAATTAATAACATTAATTAAATTTGTTTGCACTATTAATTTTTTTATAGATACTTTTTCAAAAGAAATTTTTTTATAATAAATATAAAACAGCAACGCTAATACAGAAAAAAGTATCTTTAACATTGCTAAAAAAAGAGGATGAAAAGAATCATAATTTAATTTTGTAACAATCACATTTAATCCCCATATTAAATTTGCTAGAAATAAATGAATATAAAGCAATTTTCTTCACCTCTTATATTTTAGACAAAAGAAAAACATATTAATCCAGAAATTGATCAATATGTTTTTTATCTTTTTGTAATTGTTCTTTTAAATGATTTAAAGATTTAAATTTCTTTTCATCTCTTACCCTAAACACAAAATCCACATCCACATCTTCACCATAAATATCTTGATCAAAATCAAAAATATTGACTTCTAAAGATAAGTTATCAATAAGCCCTACTGTAGGATTATAACCAATATTAGCCATTCCTTTATATTGCTTTCCTTTAATAGTTATATAGACCCCATAAACACCTTTTTTTAAAACAACATAGTGTCCATAATCAATATTGGCCGTAGGAAAACCAATCTTTCTTCCATTTTGCAAACCATAAATAACCTGTCCAGAGACACGATAAAATCGTGTCAATAAATGATTTGCTTTTTCAATATTTCCTTCATTTAACAACTTTTTTATGTACGATGAAGATACTTTTAATGCATCCTCACTGTACTCTTCTATGACAGTTACATCAAATGATTTATTTTCTTGTAAAACATGTACATCGCCCATTCCTTTTTTCCCAAAATGAAAATCAAAACCACATACAATATGTTTTATTTGATGATTTATAATATAATTTTCTAAAAAAGTATTGGGTTTTAAATTTGCAACAGTTTGATCAAAATCAATAATATAAAAATAGTCAAATTGCCATTGTTTTAAAATATTTATTTTTTCAGATAATGACATCAAATAATGATAATCATTATTTTCTAAAATTTGTTTAGGATGTACAGAAAATGTCATTATTGCTTTTTTTAGTCCCTTTTCTTTAGCAATATGTTCAACCTCTTTTAAAAGTTGTTGATGTCCTAAATGAACACCATCAAAAAAGCCTAGTGCACAAACAGAATCATGAACTTGCATGGGAGTATCAACTGACAAATGAATGATTTCCATCACCATAGACCTCTAACATTTTTCAAATAGCCTTGTCCCGTACTTTCGTAAATGGCTAATAAATGATTCTGATTATCATAAATCGCTACTTGACCAGTCAAATCACTTTTAATTTGTTTACCATGATAAACTGGCGTTGGATCATCTAATTTTAATTGAGGAAAACCACACAAAGCGTCATCTATTGAATGTAAAGAATAATCATCATTTTCTAACTGTTCTAAAGTAATACAATCCGTAATTAAAAAGCGCCCTGCCTGTCTTCTTTCTAGATGAGACATATGTCCTGGATACCCTAGTTTTTTAGCAATATCAACACATAAAGAACGAATATAGGTTCCTTTAGAACATTTAACATCGAAAACAATCTCATCATTTGAAAAATCAATTAATTCAATCATCATAATCTCTATATCACGTTCTTTAATTTCTACTTCTTCACCATTTCTTGCATACTCATAAAGCTTTTTACCATTTACTTTAATTGCTGAATAAATTGGCGGTTTTTGCTTAGATTTTCCTAAAAATGAATTTAAAACATCAATAACTTGTGCTTGTGATATTTGTCCAACTTCTTTTTCTTCTAATATTTTTCCACTGGCATCATATGTATCTGTACTTTTCCCTAGTGATAAAGTTGCCCTGTATACTTTTGTATCGCTCATCAAAAATTGAATTGCTTTTGTTGCTTTATTGACACATACAACAAGTACACCCGTTGCATCAGGATCTAATGTTCCACAATGTCCTACTTTTTTTGTATGTAATTTTTTTCTTACTATTCCTACAATATCATGGCTTGTATAGCCTGCAGGTTTATTTATTAATAATATTCCATCCATTTATAATCACCTCGTATATTTTAACAAAATCCTTTCTTTTTGAAAAGAAAGGATTTTCAATCACTTATTTAAATATTGAAATTATCCAATTAATAATAAAGATCATAATATTAATAAAAACAACAGTTGCTCCAACAGGAGTTGAAAACAATATTGATAATATAATTCCTACAAATGCTCCAATAACTGATAAAATCGCAGAATAAATAACAACTCCTTTAAAACTATTCATTATTTTCATTGCTGACAAAGCTGGAAAAATAAGTAAAGCTGTAATTAATAATGAACCTACTAAATTCATCGCAAGAACAATAATTACGGCTGTTAAAACAGCAATAATCAAATTATATAATTCTACTTTTTTGCCCGTTGCCTTCATAAATTCTTCATCAAAAGTAACTGCAAAGATTCGATTATAAAATAAAACATAAAACAACACAACAAGCAATGACATAACAATACAAACGACTACTTCAAAATGTGTCAAAGTTAAAATTGTTGTTGACCCAAAAAGCGTTGAACAAACATCTCCAGAAACATTAGCTGAAGTTGAAAAAATGTTCATTACTAAATAACCGATAGCTAAAGCCCCTACAGATAGCATAGCAATAGCCGAATCTCCTTTTATTTTAGTATTTTGCCCCGTCCTTAAAAGAAAAATAGCTGCAATAACTGTAACAATCATGATAAATAAAGTTTGTGATGTAAACTGTAAAACCGTCGCCACAGCCATTGCCCCAAAGGCAACATGTGAAAGACCATCCCCAATAAATGAAAAACGTTTTAAAACAAGTGTTACCCCTAATAATGAAGAACATAAAGCAATTAAAACTCCAACAATTAAAGCATACTGTACAAAAGGATAAGAAAAATAATATTGTAATGTTGCAATAAAATTAGTCATTATAAATCTCCTTTCCATACCTTTCAATAAACATTTCTTTTTCCATAAAAATGGGGACTTTTTTCTTTAAATATAAAACATGTGTTGCATATTTTAATACAGATAAGTCATGAGAAACCATGACAATAGTCATTCCTTGTTCATTTAATGATTTTAATAAGCCATAAAATTCTTGTGTAACCTGAGGATCCAAACCAGTTACTGGTTCATCTAATAATATAATTTTATCTGAAGCACATAAAGCTCTTGCTAATAAAACACGTTGTTGTTGTCCACCAGATAACTGGCGATAACTTTTATTTTGTAAATGCGTAATTCCCAATTTTTCCATTTCTTGTTTTGCATGTTTTTTTTCTTTTTTTGTATAAAAAGGGCGATATTTTAATTGTGACAACATACCTGATAAAACAACTTCATAGACAGTTGCTGGAAAATCTTTTTGAACAACTGTTTGTTGAGGAAGATACCCTATTTCTGATTTTTTTAAATTTTCAGAAAATAAAATCTTACCTGCTTTTTTTTCTTTTAAATCTAAAATTGTCTTGATCAAGGTACTTTTCCCTGCCCCATTTTCTCCTATAATACATAAATAGTCATTTTTATTAATTTCAAAATTTATATTTGAACAAACAATTTCACTATCATATCCCAATGATAAATCTTCTACCTTTATATATGACATAATATCTCCTTATTCTATAATGCCTTTTTAAGCACTTTTAAATTATATTTCATTGCCTTTAAATAACTATAACCATCCTTGATTTTCTGATCATCAACTGACTGTAAAGAATCTAAATACATGATTTTTTGATTTTTCTTTTTTGTATTATCTTTAACTGTTTGTGCAATTTTTAAATTTGTTTGATCAATAACAAAAATACTTTTTAAATCCAATTGATCTATTTTATTTGCTAGAAAAGTAATCGTATAAAAACTTGCTTCGACATCTGCAGAACATCCAGGAAAAGCTGCATAATAATTAAGATCATAATCATCCAGTAAATATCTAAATGGAAAACGATCTGCAAAAAGTAATGTTTTAGTAGTGGCATTTTCTACCACTTGTTCATATTGATGATTTAAATCATCAATATCATTTAAATAGCGTATCGTATTTTCTTCATATGTTTTTTTGTGGACATCATCTAATTTTTGTACTTCATTTGATAGATAGCGAACCACTTCATGTGCATTAATAAGTGAAAGCCAAACATGTTCATCATATTCACTTTCATCTTCATTTTCGTCGTGATCTTCTTTCATTCCTTCCACATGTTCTTCTTCCTTGATTCTCTCTTTTAAAACATCCATCATATCAACAACTAACATATTTTTATTTTTTGCTTCTTTTAACGCATCACTTACCCATTGTTCGGATTCTCCACCAACATATACAAATAAGTCAGCAGATGATACCTTTGCTAAATCTTGAATTGTTGGCTGATAACTATGTAAATCAGCTCCATCTTTAATAAGTAAAGTAAGTTCAAATGTTGAATTATTCTCCCCAATAATTTCTTGTAACCAATTATATTGGGCATACGTTGTGCAAACAATACTTTTTTTATCTGTTTCTTTATCTAAAGGTAAACATCCCATCAGCAAAAAACAGCATAATAACATAAATGTGTATTTTAATAATTTGTTCATTTTAACTCCTTTTTCATCATACATGTTTTGCATAAACCACCAATAGTAGAAATATCACAGTCTAAAAAGAATTTATAATCTTTTTCTAGCATTGCGATGATAGAATCCATCGATTCTTTTTTTATATGAATAATTTTTCCACATTCTTTACATTGTAAATGAAGATGTTCATGACATTGACTAAACTGTTGATTGAGACGATACATCCAAACATCATTATTCCCCGATTTATATTTAATTAATTGTCCTGCTTCAACAAACTGTTCTAAATTCCTATAAACAGTTGAGATATTTACTTTCATTTCATTTGCTACGATATAATCGTAAACATCATGTGCTCGAAAGCATTTATCACAACACGTTTTCAAGTAATTTTCAATCAATTGAAAAGTTTTCGTTTTATAACGCATATTACCACCTCTAATTTGCAATTCATTTGCATTTTACTAGATTCTAGCATTCCTCTTTTATTATGTCAATAAATATGCAATTCATTTGCAAATTAAAAAACCATCTTTCGATGGTTTCTAATCATGTATAAATACCATGTCTCTCATAGAAACAAGATTGTAAATATTTTTAACATCTTCTAATTGTAAATTAACGCATCCATGAGAACCTCTTGTTTTATATAATTCAGGCGACCATTTATCCCAATCACTTCGATTCATATAATGATATCCTGTTCCAGTCCATGTAATACGAACCCAATATTTAGTTGGTGTTGTATAATCCGCACCTGTTAAAGTATATTCGAGTTTTTTATCTTTTATATACCAGCATCCTGTTTTAGTAGAACGTGTTGCATCACTTGGAAGTCCTGTTACACATTTTGCACTATAAACAACTTGTCCATTTTGGAAAACATAAACCATTTGCTCTGAAATATCTACTTCACTATATGTTTGAGTATTATAATCTTCTGTTGGATTTTCAAAGTTCATTTTGTAAGCTTTATTTTTATAAATAGGTTCTAACTTCTTAAGTAATTTTTTCTTGTTTGTATTACTTTTATTTTTTACATATGCATCTACATCACTTTGCGTATTATTTTCTGTCAACGCTTTATAAACTTGATCAACAGTTTGACTATAATCAATTTGCCATCCATAATCTCCACCAGATACTTCTAATACTTCACCAGTATGTGACTTGAATTTTCTTGTTTTTCCTACTGTTTTGTATTTCAAACAGAATTTTTCAACCCATTGTGCCATTTTTTCTTGATCAATTGAAACAGAAGCATCATCACCAATAACTATCCAATCTTTAATTTCTTTAGGGGAAATTTTTTCATAGTGTTTTTCACCCATATCAAAACGAACCCAACGACATAAGTAATTATTATACTGGCTTAGCTCATTTAGTACCTCTTTATCAGTTTGTACATATTTTGGTTTTAAATAAACATTTGCCTTATCTAAATTGACTTTTGTCTTTAATTGTTGAATAGACTTTTCAACATAACTATAAAACTTATCTTGATCTAATTGATTTCCTTGTTTTTCTTTAATAATTTTACCACTTTTAGCAACCTTATCATATTCCACATGTGCATCTACTGGTGCTGTAATTGTATAATTATCTCCTGTTATTAAAAATGATTGAGAAAGATTATTTTTAAAGGCCTCTTTATTATAAGAAACATCAAAATTTACATCAAAATCTTCACCTGAAATTATTTTATAAAACGAAAATAATCCATGTGTCTTTTTAAAGCAATCTTCTACTTGTTTTTCATAATTAGCATTCAAATCAATATCCGCGCCTCTTAATTCATATTTTGCATTATTTCTACCTTTAATAACAAGAACATGATTTTTCAAATCCGTTTGAACAGCATTTTTAGCTTCTGACAAAGTCATATTTGAAACATCTATTCCACCTATTGAGGTATTTGGATAAAATTTATCATTATACAAAATAATAATGATAAAAAGAAGCATGATAATGGCGATAAGGAGACTCAAACATATTTTAGCTTGTTTTGTTATTTTTATTTTCTTTAAATCCATAAAATTCACCTACTTGCACATATTCTATAACTTTATTTATAGACTGTCAAAAAAAATATCCTAATCCTTTAGGATATTTTTAACAATCAGATACATCCATATCCAATCCCAATTCACGTGGTAAAAAACGTGGACATACATTTTCTGATGATGTAATAACAGAAGCTGCTAATTTTGTTCCAATTTCAACTGCATCAGAAAGATCTTTTCTATAAGTAAGTCCTATTGTTAACCCTGCACAAAAAGCATCACCAGCACCTGTTGTATCTCTAACAGTTACTTTTTTAGCAGGACAGATTCCTTTATTTCCTAAATGATCGGCATAAATACTTCCTTTGCTTCCCATTGTAACAACCATTGATTTAATAGCTCCTGCAGAAACTTTTTGATAAATGATTTCACATAAATCTTTTGGACTTTTTTTACTATAATTTTCAGCAAAGAAAATACCTGCCTCTAATTCATTGCATACCAAACAATCAAATTGTTGTAATAAGTCTCTTCTATCAACTGCAAGTGTCATATTCGAAATAACACCAAATACTTTTTTGTTATATTTTTTTGAATAATCTAAAACAGTTTTTATAATTTCAGGATCAATATCAGCTTCTAAAACAATTGAATCACAATCTTTGAATATTTCATCGCCCTTTTCATTAATTAAATCCAAAATTGGCATTAAATTTGGACGTTGAGAAATAGAACCTGCCAAATCACCATCATTATCAAATACAGCTAGCCATGTTCCCATTCCCTCAGGAATTTTTTGAACATATTCTGTATTAACTTTATGTCTTTGTAATTTACGAATAACATCTTCTCCTAAAGCACTATCATCAACAATTGATAAAAATGTTGGACGTAATTCAATGTTTGCTATATCTTCTACCACATTTCTACTTACACCACCATGAATATATTTAATATGTCCTGCATTTCTTCCAGTTGGAATATATGCATCTAGTGGAAATCCTTTAATATCTACAAAAACTGCACCAATTACTACAATACCCATATTATCTACTCTCTTTCTTGTTCATCTTTTATAATATAACAAAAAATAAAAAACAAGAAAAGAATCTTTCTTGTTTTTATTGATTATTTTCTTTCATGACACCCACTAATGGATGTGGTTTATAACATTCTTCTAAATATTTCATTTCCTCAACTGTTAATTTTAAATCACAAGCCTTACAAGCTGTATCAATATGACTTAATTTAGTTGCACCAACAACGGGTGAAGTTACTTTAGACATCAACCAAGCTAAAGAAATTTCTGACATTGAACAATTTCTTTTTTTGGCAAGTTCTTCAACTCTTTGAATGATAACAAGATCTTCTTTTTCACTTTCATCATATTTTCCTTTAGCATAGGTATCTTCTTTTAATCTTTTAGATGTTTCTCCTGGATGTCTAGAAAGTCTTCCAGAAGCAAGTGAACTGTATGGGGTCATCGAAACCCCCATTAAATCACAATAAGGTTTCATTTCTCTTTCTTCTTCTCTAAAAATAAGATTGTAATGTCCTTGAATTGATTGGAAAGTTGCCCATCCATTGTTTTTGGCAATTTCATTAGCCCGAGCAATTTGCCAAGCAAAACAGTTAGAAACACCAATGGCTCTTACTTTTTTTGATTTAACAAGATCATTTAAGATTTCCATTGTTTCTTTAATGGGTGTTACATTGTCCCATCGATGAAGAATATAAAGATCTACATAATCCATTTGTAATCTTTTTAGACTATTATTTAAACATGTTTCAATATGTTCTCGAGCACTGACTCCTTGGTCAATTTGTACTTGGCTACGTGGCATAAATTTAGTCGCAATAACAACATCTTCTCTTTTTGAAAATTCTTTAATTGCACGTCCTAAATATTCTTCTGATGTTCCACCTTGATAACCCATTGCTGTATCAAAAAAGTTGATTCCTTGATCAAGGGCATGTTTAATGATTTTTTTGGATTCTTCATAAGGAAGTGTCCAAGAATGCATTCCTGCTTGTGGATTACCAAAGCCCATACATCCTAAACATACTTTTGAAACTTTAATATCTGTATTGCCTAAATTAACGTATTCCATATTTCCTCCTAGATTTGATGTCTAATTACATCTTTTAATGTAAATGTTCCATTATCGAATTCATAAATAAAAATACAACAGTTTCCAAATCCTTTTTTTAATTCTTCCATAGGATCTTGGAAAGCTCTTAAAAAGTTAAAACAAGCCCCACTGTGACTCACGGCTAAAACACTATGATGGTCTTCTTTATTCATAATTTCTGTTAAAGTTTTTACCATACGGTCTCTTGTCGTATTAGAGGATTCTCCTTTATATTGTAAATAGAATGTTTCACAATCTTTAGGTGTTAAATGAGAATTTAATCTTTCACTTTCTCCTTCTAACTCTCCATAATAGTTTTCTTTTAAACCTTTAGTACGTACATAAGGCATATCTGTCACAAGTTCTAATGTATCACAACATCTTTCACTTGTACTTGAATAAGCATGATCAAAAGTAATATCGTGATCTTTAAACCATTTTCCCGCAACTTTCGCTTGTTTGATTCCTAATTCTGTAAGTGGCGAATCACACCATCCTTGAATCTTATGTTGTAAATTAAATAAGGTTTGTCCATGTCTCATTAAATAAAGTGTCTTTTTCATACATTTCCCTTCTTTCACTCTTATTGTAATACGCTAAAAAAAAAGAGTAATTTATAATTAAATTACTCTGTCAACAAATTGACAAAAAAGACTATTTGTCAATTTTATAAGGATTTGTTGTACAATCACTTCCTTGAAATAAATCATCCATTCCAAGCCCTCGCATTTGGGTAATCATTTTTGCCATTTCTTCTACAGGGACTTTCATATCCGATAAAATCCATGACAAAGTCATTGCACTTGAAGCATTCGCGTGATATATCGTTGCAAATTTTAAGGCGTCTGGCATTAGTTTTTCACCATAAAGTTGTTGATGCCATTTTAAATCAAATTCCTCACAATGTTTAGGAATGTATTCCTTTAAACAATTTTGTCCATCCATTAAGCAAGCCTGTTTTAAAAAGGTTTGATATTGTTTCATATGTTCAAAAGATTCGATAAGTGACTCATAGAAATCAAGATTTGTATTTTGTCCATTAAAATGATTGATAATTTTATGATTGTAAATATATTGAATTAAATCATTTTTATCTAGGAAATGATTATAAAATGTTTGCCTACTAACTCCTGTTGTTTCCAAGAGATCTTTAACTGTTACTTGAGATAAGTCTTTTTTGTGGCATAAGTCTAACAAACCATTTGCAAGTATTTCTTTAATATCAATTGCCATAAAAATACTCCTTTCTTAGCTTGAAAACATTATACCATAAAATCCTGTTTTTAAATAACTTCAAATTTTGTCCAAGCATTTGATTTATAACGATAATAGAAAATAATTGCTCGAATTGTCCAATCTCCACACATCGCAAGGGCAATACCAATAACACCTAAATGAAGTCCTAAAGCAAGAATAATAGATAAGACAAGTCTTCCACCAACAGTTGAAGCAATAGAAACAATCATCGTAAATTTGACATCTCCAGTTGCTCTTAATCCTTGAGATAAAGGTCCAGAAAGCGGGAAAACTACCGTATTGGCAATATTATGAATAATAACAAGAATAATAATCAAATGTTTTGTTTCATCTGCAAGATTATAAAATTGTAGAATAAATGGTGTAATTGCTAAAACAAGCACATTCCATACAATCGAAAAAACAAGCGACCATTTAATAAGTTTTGAAAAATAGAATTTTGCTTGATCCACATCTTTTGCACCCATGCATTGTCCAATAACGGTAATAAAGACTGGTCCCATTGCTGAACCCACAAGTGCCGCTAATGACCAAATACTTTGTGCAACCCCATTAGCTGCAATTTGATAGGTTCCAAACATCGCCACAATTGAACTTAAAGCCACTTTAACAAGTTGGAAAATTCCATTTTCGACCCCATTAGGAATTGCTATATTTAAAATACGTTTGAGCATCTTTCCATCAAATCTAAAAATATCTTTTGAATCATAGTAAGCTTCCAATTTTTTATTAAAACATAAAACTGTGATAATGATTGCTGAAAAAACACGTGAAATAAGTGAAGGATACGCAACCCCTGCAACTCCTGCTTTTAAAACATAAACACCGATAATATTTCCCACAACATTGATAATATTTGCAGCAAATGAAATATACATTGTTACTTTGGTTTTGGCCATTGAACGATATAAAGCGGCTCCTGCATTGTAAATAGCAAGTGCTGGATAAGAATATGCTGAAATACGTAAATAAGTTACACACGCCTTCATAACATCTGATTCAACTTTACCAAATAGTAATCCTAAAAGTTGTTTATTAAAAATCAATACAAGAATTGATAAAACAATTGAAAAAACAATGGAAAACATCAATAACTGACTTGATGATAAAACCGTTCTTTTTTCATCTTTATTACCAATATATTGACTGACAACGATTGCTCCTCCTGAAGCAAGTGCTGTAAATAAATAGATAAAAATTGTATTAAATTGGTTAACTAGTGATACTCCCGAAACAGCCGCTTCCCCACAGCTACTTACAACAAAAGTATCAACAATTCCAACAAGCATAACCAGTAATTGTTCAAAAAACAAAGTAATGATCATACTTCTTAATTCTTTATTTGAAAACATTTTCATCTCTCCCCCTTGTCTTCATTATAAAAAAAGAAACATTTTGTGTAAAATGCTTCTTTTTTAGCTTCTATCATGCCTTGCAAGCATTATAGATTCCATATCTTTATTTCCTGATACGGATTTGTCTTTACTAATGCAACCTGTATGACTTTCCCATAAAAAGGTTCAAAATAATGATTCAATATCTTAAACGCTTGATTTGTTTGTTGTTCATTTAACTTTCTACTTATAGAAACATGAGGTACAAAGTGGTACGGTAAATAACGATTTTTTTGTGAAATAGATACATATTCATCAAAAGTTTGATAGATTTTTAAAATTAGTTGATTTAAAAATTCATTATATACAGGTAATAAATAAAGCGTCGATTTTTGAAAACAACCTAACGAAACAAAATAGAGCTCTTGACTACTTTCTTTTTCAAAAAGCTGATTTGCCTGTTCAATAAATTTCTTTTCCTCTATTTCTTTATAAGTCGCAATTGTTAGATGAAAAGAAATATGATGATTTTCTAAATAATTTTGATGTAGTTCTTTTTCGACTTTTTTATTTAAAAAAGAAAACTTTTGATTTGTTTTTTCATCAAAATACAAAGCTAAATGAAACATCTTATTTTTCAATATATTCCTTTTCCAAGTTAAAGCCTCTACCTTGAACTTCATGAACATTTGAAATAATCATAAACGCATCTTCATCAATAGATTTTACAAGTCTTTCAACTTGAACAAGTTCTCTTGTCGAAATAACATTAATTAAAACTTCTGTATTTTCTAATAAATAGCCTGTTTGACCATGAAGCATTGTTACTCCACGATCGACATTCGTTAAAATAGCCTTTCTAATTTCTTCATATTTTGAAGAAATGATTTTAACTTCGATTTTTTGAGCACCCATTACTAAAATCTTATCAATAACCATTGTATAAATAAAAATTAACACGATTCCATAAAGACATTGTCTAACATCAGAAAAACCAAATTGCGCTAACACAATTAATGTATCAAAAACATACATTGAAACAGAAACAGGAATTTTAAATAATTTATTTAAAATAAGGGGTGGAATATCCATACCTCCTGTTGAAGCCCCTGCTTTAATAACAATAGCAATAGCAACCCCAACTAAAACACCCGCAAAAAGTGTATTAATTAAAATATCATCGGTTAAATAAAAACCTTGAAAAGAAAGTTCAAACACGCCTAGAATAAATGGATAATAAAATGTTGAAATAAGTGTTTGTAAAGCAAATTTCTTTCCCAAAATAAGCGCTCCAATAATAAAGACAATAAAATTAAAAATAAAAGTAAATAATGAAATTGGTAAATGAAAATAATGATTTAAAAACAAAGAAATACCTGTTGTCCCACCACTTAATAAATGTCCTGGAACAATAAATAAAATAACCGCAAGTGCAAGTAACGTATTTCCAAGTAATATACTAAGAATATCTTTTTTATTTGTTTTCATAAATTCCTCCATAAAAAAAACACACTGTTTTTTCCCTAACAATGTGGATCAAAGCATTCGCTTAATACGTTTGTATTATAGCATATACAAAATTCTTGTCTAGAATTTTGTATAAAAATAAAAACAATAAATCAAGATTTGTATAAATAAAATCAACGGTATACCTATATAAAATTTCATATGTTTCGTTTTATGATGAAAACAATACATACCTAAATAGCTTCCTAAACTTCCACCTATCAAAGCCACAAAAAGCAAAGTATTTTCAGAAATACGATATTTTTGTTTTTTTGCTTTTGCTTTATCAAGACCCATTATCAAAAAGCCTAATACATTTATTATTACTAAATAAATCATTAACACTCTCCTAATGAATACTGACATATTGTTTCTTTGATTACATAATAATTCATTTGTGTAACAACTAAATCATCTAGCTTACAATGAAACAAATAACTTAAAGCACATAAATGTTCTAAATTAGGTAATGACTTGCCTTTTAGCCATTTATAAACACTTTGTTTACAAGAAAGTCCTAGATAAGTCTGAATATCTTGAACACAATAGCCACCTTGATTCATATACTTTTGTATTTGTTTGCCTGTTTTTTCTAAATTGATATAAGGATACATTACTTTTCTCCTTTATAATTTTTTTATTAATCTTCGAATATGACATTCAAAAATAACATACATACCAAAATAAATAGCTTCTGAACATACAGCAATCGAAAACATCAACATAACCAACGCCGCTAGCGGACCATAAACGTTGCTATAATCAACAATGGAAAAATAAATAGATAAAATACCTATAATCAATTCAATCAATAATGTTGCAACGACTGTTCCTTTAATTGTATCTAAAAAATCTACATTTTGATCAGGAATGATTTTATATAATAAAAATAAAATAACAAAAATAATGATAAATAAGAATAAAACTCTTGTTATAAAATTATGTTGATCAATAAAGATAATCTTAAAAAACGGAAAAATAATCAATAAAGAAATCACTGCAAGTATTAAAATAAAGATAAGAATGGTTTTTAAAAAAGTAATTCCTTGATCAATGAAAAATGGATATTCTTTATCATTAGGAAACATATTTTTAGAAATACGATGTAACTGATAAAAACCTCTACTTACAACAAAGATAGACGCTATTAAAGTTGTTATAGTTGTTATTGATAAAGAACGTGGTTCTATCAGTTGAATAACCATTTTTGTCACATCCGGTCTTAAATAATATGATAAAATTTCTTGTGCTGTTTTAATATCTAAAGGAAAAAACGGTGTAAAAAAAGCTAATAATGTACATATTGGGATAATTGAAAGTATCATATAATAAGCAAAAGACAAAGCAGATGCAGGTGGTACTTTATAGCGGTAATCTAAATAATATCCATATATAAAATTAAAAATACTTCTTAATTTTTCCATAGCCGTCCCTCCTTATTAGATAGTATACCATATTCTTTATGAAAAAAAGCTCCTAAGAGCTTTTATCCATTATATTTTAATACAAAATAATTTTTCTTTCCTCGACGAATAACTGTTTTGCTTTGTCCAAAAGCATCTTCTTTTTTAACAGTAAATTCTAAGTCTTTAATACGTTCACCATTGATTAAAACAGATCCCCCATTAACAAATTCTCTCGCTTCTCTTTTACTTTTAGCAGCTCCAACTAAAATTAAAGCGTCTAAAATATTCATTTCATTTTCTTCAGTTTCAACTGTTGGTACACCTTCAAAAGCAACATCAACTTGTTCTAAAGTTAAATTTTGAATTTGACCAGAGAATAATGTTTGTGAAACTTGAACTGCTTCTTCATAAGCTCCTTCACCATGTAAGAATGTAATAACTTCTCTAGCTAAAGCTTTATGTGCTTCTCTTAAATGAGGTTGTGTTTTATTTTTTTCTTCTAATTCCATAATTTCTTCTGGTGTTAAGAAAGTTAAGAATTTTAAGTAATCAATAACTTTATCATCTTCTGAATTAATAAAGAATTGATACATTTCATAAGGAGAAGTTTTTTCTCGATCTAACCAAATCGCTTTACCATTTGTTTTACCAAATTTTGTTCCATCACTTTTAGTTAAAAGTGGCATTGTAAAACCATAGGCTTCTTTTCCAGTTTTCTTTCTAATTAATTCAATACCAGCAGTAATATTTCCCCATTGGTCTTGCCCAGCAACTTGTAATTGACAATTTTTATTTTCATGTAACCAGTAGAAATCCATTGCTTGCATGATCATATAAGAAAATTCAGTATAAGTAATACCTAAATCTAATCTTCTTTTTACAATGTCTTTATTCAACATATAATTGACATTGAAATATTTACCATAATCTCTTAAAAAGTCAATAAAGTTTAAATCTTTTGACCAATCATAGTTATTAACCACTTCAAAACCAAAAATCTTTTGAGCTTGTGCTTTTAAACAGTCAAAGTTATGTTGAACTTGTTCCTTTGTAATCATTGGTCTTTCTGTATCAGGTTTAGGATCACCAATTAATCCTGTTGCTCCTCCAACTAATAAAATTGGATTATGCCCGGCATCTTTTAATCTTTTACTAATTAAAAATGATGAAAAGTGCCCAATGTGCAAACTATCTCCTGTTGGATCAGTTCCAATATAGAAAGTTAATCCTCCATTATTTAATTTTTCTTCAATTTCTGGAGAACTGACATCTTTAATTAATCCTCTCCAAACTAATTCATCATAAATCTTCATAATTTCCTCCTTGAAATAAAAAACTCATTCCCATAGGAACGAGTTGATCGCGGTACCATCCTAAATTCATGTCAAAGACATACACTCAAGTAGATAACGGCTTGCACCGTCTAAGCTTTGCACTTAGAAGCTCCAGAGTGTATTCATATTACCTCTTGGCTTGTTTCCACCAACCACAAGCTCTCTATAACAATTAAGTAATATTACTTGTCTCCTTCATTGCTGTAAATACATCATATTAAATTTCATATTCAAAGTCAAGTGAATATAAAAATAAACCACTTTCGTGGTTTATTGAATAGTTGATTTACGATAAATATTTGTATAGCCTACGCACACTTCTTTTGTTTCTAATTCTTCTTGATTTAAAATTTTAGTAAGTAAACGTACAGCCAACGCACCCATATCATAAATTGGAAGATGAATCGTTGATAGTGATGGTCTACAAATAAGTGAGTAGCTTGTATCCATCATAGCCATAACTTCCATATCATCTGGAATGCTTATGTTATTATCGATTGCTGCATTAACAACTGCAACCCCTTCTTTATCATAACTTGCAAAAACTAAATCATGTTTATGATTTCTAAAATGTTCAACAAATTGTGTATAGCTTTCTTCATAGTGAGTAGAAGTATTAATAACCTGTGTTGACTCATCAAATGGTAATTGATGATCTTGATAAGCTTTTTTCATTCCTTCAATCAAATCAACTGTACGAATAAGATTTTGTTGAGGACTTACAAAAATAATATCATTTTTACCTTTTTCTAAATAATTATTAACAATATCATATGTAATCTTTTGTGCATCAACATAAACAGAACCTATCGATTCATCACTTACTTGCATTCCAATAACAACTGCCGGAATACTATGTTTTTTAACAAGTTCAATTTGTTGATCAATATTATCGTTATTAAATAATATAACTCCATCGGCTCTTGTGCGAATGACTTTTTCCATAACGTCGTCCATTGGACCATTTCCAATATCATCTGTTGTATAAATCGTAATATTGTAATCCAATGTTCTACCAGCATCACCAATACCACCAATCATATCTTTTACATGAGCAAATAATGATTGTGGGAAGATAATTGCAATAGTTGTAGTTTTGTTTGTCGCAAGACCTCGAGCAATTTGATTAGGTTTGAAGTTTAGTTCATCAATAACCTTCATTACCTTTTCTTTAGTTTTTTCACGAACAACTGATGACCCATTAATAACACGAGATACAGTTGCAAGAGAAACGCCTGCTTCTCTTGCAACATCATAAATCGTTGCTTTTTTCATTAGTCTTTTAAATCATCGATAATGACATTTAAATCATCTTCAATGTCATTAATTTCATCTTCTAAATCAGAAAAATCATCAAATTCTTGTTCGCTCATTTTTTCTTTAACTTCATTAATTTTATCATTCACTTGGACAATAACATTATCAACTTGATCTTTTAACTTAGAATATTGGTCGCTATCTTGTAATTTTGTTACAACATCATTAAATTTATCTTTTAATTCATTTAATTTTGCTAAAGAACTATCTTTAAAGTCATCAACATCAAATTCATCAACTGTTTTTTTAATACTATCAATTGTTTCACTAATTAATTTTTGATAGTCTTCAACCGTCATTTCTTTAGCACTATCAAGAGTTTCTTTTCCTTTACCTTTTAATTCTTCTCTTAACTCGCTTCCTTTTTTTGGTGCCAATAACATCCCAGCAAGAGCACCAATTCCTAAAGTTGTTAAAAATCTTCCTAATTTCATATTATCTCACCTTTCTATTTTTTCTTAATAAAGCTCATCATCATTTTCAATGGATTAAACTTTGGTCTTTGAGGATCAAAGAACTTTGCAACTGTTTCTACAGGCGCATTTAATAAGTCTAATTTGTAATTGACATCATCTAAGATTTTATCAACTCTTTTCAATGTATCTTGTGCCATTTCAACAGTATCCCCTGTTTGTTTAATTGCTGTTGATGTACGAATAAACAACACCCCTAAAGCAACTAAACAAAATGCACCTGCTAAAATTAAAACACAGTAACAAATGTCCATTGTTGTCATAAACATCCCTCTACTTTCATTAATAATTGTACCATAATTTACTCTTTTTATATAGATTTTTTGGCTTCAATCAACATTTCTTCAAATTTATAAATATCTTTACTACTCATAAATAAGAATACACAGTTATCATATTGCATTAATTCTTTAACACCTGCTTCATCTTCAGTAATGACTTTAGCACGTGCACTATTTTTTGAAATATCATAGATATCAATATCAATACCGTCTTCATGTTTTGCATTTTCTGGGAATGGACAGAAATATGGGTAATCCGCTTTATCCATTTCTTGAGCAAATTCTTTAGCAAAACGCGCTCCCCTTGAAAAACGATCTGGTTGGAAAATGGCAACGATTTTCTTACCAGGATATCTCACTCTTGTTGCTTCAATAACATATCTGATTGCAGTTGGATGATGTGCATAATCGTCAACAAAAACATTGTTTCCTTGAGTTTTTACAGTATAACGACGTTTTGTTCCTTTGAATGTTTGAAGTTTACTTAAAATATAGTCATAAGACATATCTTCTAAATAACCAAGAGTAATAATAGCTAATGAATTATATAACATATGCATTCCAAATAATGGTATGTTAAAATGTCCAAATAATTCTTGATGAATATAAACATCAAATGATAATCCTTGTGGTGTTTCTAAAACATTAACAGCGCGAACATCATTATTTTCACCTAAACCAAATCTTAAAACGTGTTTTTCAAAATGAATTTTCTTAATGTTAGGGTCATCTCCCCAAACAATAACTGTTTTCTTAACTTGTTTAGCAAATTGTTCAAAAGATTGAATATATCTTTCAAGATTTCCAAAATAATCAACATGGTCTAATTCAATGTTATTAATAATGGCATAATCTGGATGATAATGTAAGAAATGATCTTGGAATTCACACGTTTCTGAAATAAAATATTTACTTCCTACTTGTCCATGTCCAGTTCCATCACCAATTAAAACAGATGTTTTATCAAAATCTTCAAATAAATGGTAAGCCATACCTGTTGTTGTTGTTTTTCCATGTGTTCCTGCAACAGCAATAGAAACATAATGTTCCATAAAATCAGCTAAGAAATCATAATATCTTGTACACTTTACATTTGGATTTTCTAAAGCTGCTTTGACTTCTTCATTAGATTCATCAAAAGCATTACCAATAATTACGTGATAACCATCCTTTATATTATCTTTATTGAATGAATAAATTGGAATATTTCTTTTTCTCAATTCATCTTCAATAAATATATATTTATCAATATCACTTCCAGCAACTTCGTTCCCTAATTCATATAAAATTGTTGCTAGTGGAGCCATTCCTGACCCTTTAATTCCTATAAAATAATACATACTTGTCACCTCGCTAACTATTCTATCACAAATTGATTTCTTTTTCTTTGTTAAGTGTATATTTTTTAAAAAAAACGAGCAAAGCCCGTTTTGAAACATTCTATGTAAGTTTAAACCCCTAAACTAATACGAATACATTTATTAATACGTTCCATTTCTAATGGCGTTAATTCCCCTATTTTTCTAATCAACCGTGATTTATCAATGGTCCTCATTTGTTCAAGCAAGGCAATTGAATTTTCTTTTAAATCATCTCTTGATTTAATAAATGTATGGGTAGGAATATTTTTCTTTTTAGATGATGTCAAAGGTGAAATAATAATAGTTGTACTAAATCGATTCCCACTATCATTTTGAATAACAACAACAGGTCGAATTCCAGATTGTTCACTTCCTACACCTACACTCAAATCAGCATAAAACAAATCTCCTCTTTTTACTTCCATATAATTCATCCTTTCTTTTGATATTATTATATAATTTCTTGTTGACAAAATTTGTCTATTTAAAGAGGCTTTAAAAATATTTTTTCACTTTAAAAGTTTACTCATTTTTTTCTTTTTTATACAAAAAAAACGAGCACAAGCTCGTTTTTAAATAATATAAATATCTTTTGTAAATGAATTTAAAACCTGACATCCATCTTTTGTCACCATAACTAGATCTTCTACACGTACTCCGAAATTTCCTTCTAAATAAATACCTGGTTCAATTGAAAAAATCATTCCTTCTTCAACTTCCATTTCATTTACCGAAGAGACATCTCCATATTCATGAACATCTCGACCAATAAAATGTCCTAAACGATGTGTAAAATATTTTCCATAGCCTTCATCACTGATGACTTTTCTTGCACACTTATCAATATCTGATAATTTAACTCCTGGTTTGATCATTGCTTCTGCAGCTTCATTTGATTTTTTTACAATTTCATAAACTTTAATTTCTTCTTCCAAAATACCTTCATAAAAGAATGTACGTGTCATATCAGAACAATACCCTTTATAAACACATCCCATGTCAATCAGTACACAATCACCTTTTCTAAGTAGTGTATCATCATTTTCATGATGTGGATCAGCAGCGTTTTTACCAAATGCAACAATCGCCCCATAACAAGTAGAATGATGATTGAAAAATAATTCATCTAATTTTTTAGCAAGTTGTTTTTCTGTCACGCCTTCTTGAATGAATGGAATGATTTCTTCCATAACAGCATCATTGATTTTACTTGATTCAATCATTAAAACTTGTTCTTGTAAATCTTTTTTCATGCGTACGAGATCAACACATGGTGAAGCATTGATATACTTTGCATCTGGGAGTTTTTTCATAAGATCTAACAAGAAATGTGAGGCCCAATTTTTATCAATTCCAATTCTTCCTGGAAAATGCATTTCATCAACAATTGTTTGAATAGCATCTTGTCCATCTTTATGCCAAACAATGTTAACATCTAAATCATGATCCAAATAAAATAAATCATTCATGAATAAGGTATGATTTCCATGTTTTGAAATCATGAAAACAAACATTCTTTCATGCGGATCATTATAGTATCCTGTACAATAAGCAATTGATTGAGGATCACTTATTAAAAAGTAATCCAATCTTGCTTCTTCCATTAAATCAAGTATTTCTTGTATACGATCGTTATTCATCTTTTAAAACTCCAATACCTAATTCTTTTAATTGATCTTCTTCTACACTGTTTGGTGCTTTAGACATTGGACATGTTGCACTGGCATTTTTAGGAAAAGCAATAACGTCTCTAATAGAATCACTTTCAGTGAGTAACATGGCAAGACGATCTAATCCTAAAGCAAATCCTCCATGTGGTGGTGTCCCATATTTTAATGCATCAACAAACCAACCAAATTTATTTCTTACTTGTTCATCTGTTAAACTTAAAGCTTTGAAAGCTCTTTGTTGTAAGTCTTGTTCGTAAATACGTTGAGAACCTCCACCAAGTTCAAAACCATTTAAAACAATATCATAGGCATCAGCAAGACAATTTGCTGGATCTTTATCTATTTTATCTAAATCTGATTCTTTAGGTCTTGTAAATGGATGATGCATTGCATAATATCTTTGAGTTTCATCATCATATTCAAACATTGGGAAATCAACAACCCATAATAATCCTAATTCTTTTGGATCATATAAATTTAATTCTTTTCCTAAATGATTACGTAAAGCAGCTAAAGCATCACAAACAACCATATATTTTGTATCCGATACAAATAATAATAAGTCGTTATCTTCACCATTCATTGCTTCAATTAATCTTTGCATTTGTTCTTCGCTAAAGAATTTAGCAATTGGCCCTTCACCGACACCATTATTTACTTTTAACCAAGCAAGACCTTTTGCTTTATATGTTTTTGCAAGTTCTGTTAATTGATCAATTTTCTTTCTTGAATAATCACTTGCATGATTTTTAACATTAATCCCTTTAACATATCCATTATTTTCTAAAGCTGATTTAAATACCATAAAATCAACATCTTTAACAACTTCATTTAAGTTAACAAGTTTCATATCAAAACGGATATCTGGTTTATCAATACCATATGTTTCCATCGCTTCATGCCACGTCATACGTGGAAGTGGTAACTTAACATCAACACCTTTTACATCTTTGATGACTTTAGCTACCATATTTTCACCAACTTCGATGATTTCATCTGTAGTCATAAATGACATTTCAACATCAACTTGAGTAAATTCTGGTTGACGATCCGCTCTTAAATCTTCATCTCTGAAACAACGAGCAATTTGGTAATATTTTTCAAAACCAGCAACCATTAATAATTGTTTAAATAATTGAGGTGATTGTGGTAAAGCATAGAAATCACCATGATGTACACGCGAAGGTACTAAGAAATCTCTTGCTCCTTCAGGAGTTGATCTGTTTAAATAAGGTGTTTCAATATCCACAAAATCATGACCATCTAAGTATTCTCTAATACTTCTTGTAATTTTATGTCTTGTTAGAATTTTATTTTGCATAACAGGTCTTCTTAAATCAAGATAACGATATTGCATTCTTGTTTCTTCTAAAGCATCTGTATCATCTGCAACAATAATTGGTGTCGTATTGGCTGTATTGATGATTTTGATTTCTGATGCATCGACTTCAATATCCCCTGTAGGCATATTTGGATTTTTGCTAGAACGTTCTACAACAGTTCCTTTAACATATAAAATATATTCATTTTTAATATCTTTTGAAATGTTTTCCATTTCTTCATTGATAATAATTTGTGTAATTCCATAACGGTCTCTTAAATCAATAAATACAAGAGCTCCTAAATTTCTCTTTTTAGCAACCCATCCTTTTAGTTCAACTGTTTGTCCAACATTTTCTAAACGAAGTTCACCGTTATTATGTGTTCTATTCATGTTCATGTCCTCCACTTAAATGATTTTCAATATGTGCCAAAATATTTTCTAATGGTACTACAACTTGTTCTTTATCATGATTACATTTAATATTAACCACTTCATTTTTTACTTCTTCTTCCCCTAAAATAATAGAGAAATGTGCATTAAAACGATCTGCTGATTTAAATTGTCCTTTTAAGCCACGAGATACATGATCCATTTCACATGTAAAGCCATTTGCTCTTAACATCGCAATAATTTGCATAGCAAGATCTTTTGCTTCTTCGCCTAAAGGCATAATATAACAATCTAAACCATCTTCGTCTTCATCTTCTTCATCATCTAAAGCAAGAAGGAGTCTTTCCATACCAAAAGCAAAGCCAACACCAGGTGTAGCCGGTCCACCAATTTCTTCGATTAAACCATTGTAGCGTCCACCACCACCAACAGTAGCTCCAGCACCTAATTTTGGATCATCAGAAATGATTTCAAAAACAGTATGAGAATAATAATCTAATCCTCTTACTAAATTTGTATCAATAACATAATCAATTTCTAAATCATCTAATAAAGAACATACTTTATCAAAATGATTTTTAGCACTTTCGCTTAAATAATCAATTGTTTTCGGTGCTGTTTTCATAGCTGGATGTTTCGCATCCACTTTGCAATCTAAAATACGTAAAGGGTTCTTTTCAAAACGTGCTTTACAATCTTCGCATAAGTCATCTAAATGGCCTCTAAAATGATCTTTTAAAGCTTCACGATAAGCATCTCTTGATTCATTATCACCTAAAGAGTTGATATGAAGTGTGACATTTTGAAGTCCTAATGCTTCAACAACAGTCACTGCCATAAGCATACATTCAACATCTACATAAGGCGATTCAACACCTAACATTTCTACCCCAAATTGGTGGAATTGTCTTTGTCGACCGTTTTGAGGTCTTTCATATCTAAACATTGGTCCCATATAATAAACTTTTTGTAGTTTTTCTGGTAAACCATACATTTTATTTTCTACATAAGCTCTTGCAATACCAGAAGTTCCTTCTGGTCTAAGTGAAATATATCTTCCTTTTTTATCTTGAAAAGTATACATTTCTTTAGAAACAACATCACTTGTATCCCCAACAGCTCTGTTAAATAATTCAGCATGTTCGAAAATTGGTGTTCTCATTTCTTTGACATTATAATTAGCGGCAATCGTTCTTAACAATTGTTCTAATTTAATCCATTTTTCACTTTGTCCTGGTAAAATATCTACCGTACCTCTTGGTGCACTATATCCCATTATTTTTCCTCCTTAAAATATAAAAACGCCCTCATAAGGACGTTTCAACGCGGTACCACCTTAATTCGTATTTTCATACGCACTTTCATCTTAACGCGATTAACGATTACTCTTTTCAAGTAATTCCTCACAAGTGTCCCATAGCTTCCATACAAAGATTTTCACCAACCATCTTCTCTCTAACTATTTCCACTATTTAATCTTGCTCAATGGATTACAAAGATTATATAAAATAATGACTAAAAAATCAATTCCTATTTCTAGCATCTATAGTATACCACGTTTTTTAATCATTTATGTCTCAAATTTGTCTCATTTTTGTTCCATTTTTGAAAGACGATACTCTTCTACAATAAATTGTGACAGATCTTCTTTTAAACTATGGTTATCATAATAAACAAGACGTATTTTCTTCTTTCTAGCAATATCATTCAATTTTAAAAGATAACTTTCAACAGGTTTTATTTTTTCATTTTGACTATAAACAACAAGAAGCTGATAGAAATCTTCTACCAGCTTTTTGCCAACTTGATCATTATATAAAATATTTATTGCACGACGATCAATCATTATAAATCAATATCACATAAGTTAGAAGCATATCCAATATAACTTGCAGGTGTCATATCTAATAAAGTTTGACGATCTTCATCTGATAAAACATCTAATCCTTTCGCAAATTCCATAATTGCTTCTTGTGAAATATTTTTACCTCTTGTAAGTTCTTTTAATTGATCATAGGCATCAGAAATACCATATTTTCTAAGCATTGTTTGAATTGGTTCAGCAAGAACTTCCCATTTTTCATTTAAGTCAGCTGCAAGTTTATCTTTATTAACAACACATTTAGCTAAACCATTTGTTGTTTCACTAATTGCTTGTAAAGAATAACCAAAAGCTAAACCAATATTTCTTTGACTTGAACTATCTGATAAATCTCTTTGCATACGTGATCTAGGTAATTTGTTTGATAAACCAACACAAATATTATTAGACATATCAACATTTGCTTCTGAGTTTTCAAAACGAATTGGATTGACTTTATGAGGCATTGTACTACTTCCTACTTCTCCTTTTACAGGAATTTGTTTGAAGTATTCCATTGAAATGTATAACCACATATCAACATCAAAATCCACTAACACATTATTGAAATGACGAATACCATCTAAAATATGACATGTATAATCATGGCTTTCAATTTGTGTTGTTAAAGGATTGTAAGTTAACCCTAAATATTCTTCTACAAATTTTTTATTAAGAGTTTGCCAATCTAATTGAGGAAATGCTGTTAAAATAGCACTATAGTTTCCTGTTGCCCCATTAAATTTAGCTTTAATTTTAATATTTTCAATATTTTCAACGCTTGAAGTAAAACGATAAGCATAAACTTTAAATTCCTTACCAATTGTTGTTGGTGTGGCAGGTTGACCATGAGTATGAGCTAACATCGCATCATTTTTATGTTCAACAGCCCATTTATTAATAACAGCAGTAAATTCTTTTGCTTTCTTTAACCAAACATCATTTAAACCATGTTTGATCATACAAGCATAAGATGTATTATTAATATCTTCTGAAGTACATCCAATATGAACAAAACTGATTAAATAATCATAACCCATATCTTTTAATTGATTTCCAATGAAATATTCTACTGCTTTAACATCATGTCTTGTAACAGCTTCAATATCTTTGATTGCTTTAAAAGAATCATAATTGAAATCTTTTGAAATAGCTTCGATTTGTCCTAAGTTATCTTTGTCAAATTTAGAAAGAACATCACTTTCTACATTTTCAATTAAAAATTTTAACCATTGAATTTCAACAAAAACACGATATTTCACTAAAGCATATTCAGAAAAATATTCACCTAAAGCATCTTTAATACCTGCATAACGTCCATCTAAAGGACTTAATGTAAAACATTCAAATTGTTGTTTATCCATTCTATTTACCACCTCTAAAATAATTTACACCAGCTTCAAATAATTTTTGATCCATTTCACCATAAACATTTTTAAAACGGTTTTCTCCTTGACGTTCACTATGTCCCATCTTACCAAGAACACGACCATCACGAGAAACAATACCTTCAATAGCATACATTGAACCATTAGGATTGTATGGTGTTTGCATTGTGACTTTACGATTAGGATCAACATATTGAGAGAATACTTGTCCATTAGCGAATAATTCATCAATAACTTCTTTAGGAGCAACAAAACGTCCTTCTCCATGAGAAATAGGAATAACATGAACATCCCCCACATTAACATTAGCAAGCCATGGTGATTTAACAGAACCAATACGTGTATCTACAAATTGAGATAAATGACGACCAATCGTATTGAATGTAAGAGTAGCGTCATTTTCCGACATATCTCTAATTTCACCATATGGAAGTAATCCTAATTTAATAAGTGCTTGGAATCCATTACAAATACCAATCATTAAACCATCTCTATTATCTAATAAATCACTAATTGCTGCTTTTAATCTTGGATTTCTTAAAACTGTTGCAATAAATTTACCTGAACCTTCAGGTTCATCACCAGCAGAGAATCCTCCTGGTAGCATCACAATATTAGCACGTTTGATAGCATTTTCCAATTCATCAATCGATGTTTTTAACATTTCTTCTGTTTTATTTCTAATTAAGACAAGTTCAACCTTTGCCCCTGCTTTTTCAAAAGCACGTTTTGAATCATATTCACAGTTTGTTCCTGGGAATACTGGAATAACAACTAAAGGTGTTTCAATATATTGTTTTGCTTTTAAAGTTGATCTTGTTTTACATTCAGCAACTTTAATTTCTTGTGTAGGTGCTTTTTCTCTTGTTGGATAAACACTTTCTAATGGTGCTTTATTGATTGCGTAAGCTTCTTGAATAGAAATTGTATCCATTCCATAAGAGAATTTTTCACTATCATTTAAAGTAGCCACTACTCTATAATCTAAACCTACTAGATCTTTTTCAGATTTCACTTCAACAATAATATTTCCATAATTCTTTTCAACATAAGAAGCAAGAGTATGATCTGTATTGAAAGCAGCTCCTAAACCATTACCAAAAGCCATTTTACAAACAGCTTCGATTACACCACCGTCTTTAACTGTATATGCAGAATAAATTTTCTTTTGTTTCATTAAATCTTGAATAGCATCATATTGTTTTTGTAAATGATCAAAATCAAAGACTCTAAATTGATCTTTTTTAATTTGAACTTCCGCTAAAATATGTCCTGCTTCTTTTGCTTCTGGTGTCATAACATCATGAACATCACTTGCTGTAATAGCAAAAGAAACAAGTGTTGGTGGAACTGAAATATTTTCAAATGTTCCTGACATTGAATCTTTACCACCAATTGATGGAAGTTTTAATTCTTGTTGAACACGATTAGCTCCAAGTAAAGCAGCTAATGGTTTACCCCAACGTTTTGGATCATCTAATAATTTTTCAAAATATTCTTGGAATGAAAAACGAATTGTATGATAGTTTCCACCCATGGCAACGATCTTAGCAACACTTTCAACAACAGCATACATAGCTCCATGATATGGTGACCATTTAGAAATCTTAGGATTATACCCATAAGCCATTAATGAAGCAGTTGTTGTTTCTTTTCCTAAAACAGGAATTAAAGCAGCCATACCTTCTGTTTCTGTGTGATATGTACGTCCACCATAAGGAGATAAAACTGTACCATTTCCAATAGATGAGTCAAATCTTTCAACAAGACCTTTTTGTGAAGCAACAGATAATCTTGATAATACTTCTTTTGTTGTACCAACAAAATCATTTCTTTCTTCTTCATCAAAAGGTGTACTTTCAAAGTTTGGTAATTCAACTTCAATATTTTGATAACGTTTTGCCCCTGCAGCATCTAAGAAATCACGAGAAATATTAACAATATCTTTACCCATGTGCTTCATTACTAAACGATTTGTATCTGTAACAGTTGCCACTTGAACAACTTCTAAATTTTCTTTTGTACATTCTTCTTTAATGAAATCAACATCATAGTCATTGACAACAATGGCCATACGTTCTTGTGATTCACTAATAGCAAGTTCTGTACCTGTTAAACCATCATATTTTTTCAAAACAGCGTCTAAATCAATATCAAGCCCTGGAGCAAGTTCACCAACGGCAACACAAACTCCACCAGCTCCAAAGTCATTACATCTAACAACTTTTTCTGAGACCGCTTTATTTCTAAATAATCTTTGAATTTTTCTTTCTTCAACAGGATTTCCTTTTTGAACTTCAGCACCTGCTGTTTCAATAGATTTTACGTCATGTGATTTTGAAGAACCGGTAGCACCACCGATACCATCACGTCCTGTGCGTCCCCCAATTAATAAGACGATTTGTCCATTTTGTGGTTCTAAACGTTTTACTTGTTCTTTTGGTGCAGCAGCCACAACAGCTCCTACTTCCATACGTTTAGCGATATAACCTTCATCGTATATTTCATGAACATAACCTGTTGTTAAACCGATTTGGTTACCATAACTTGAAAAACCATGAGCGGCTTCTTGACAAATTTTTCTTTGTGGTAATTTACCTGGCGTTGTTTCTGCCAATGTTTTTCTTGGATCACCTGCTCCAGTAATACGCATTGATTGGTAAACATAAGCACGTCCTGAAAGTGGGTCACGAATAGCTCCACCTAAACATGTAGCAGCTCCCCCAAATGGTTCGATTTCTGTAGGATGGTTATGTGTTTCATTTTTAAACATTAATAACCATTGTTCATCTCCTTGATTTGTATGAACAGTGATTTCAATAGAACATGCATTAATTTCTTCAGAAACTTCCATATCATCAAGATATCCTTTTTTACGAAGTTCTTTCATTGAAATAGTTGCAAGATCCATTAAAGTAAGAGGTCTTGTTGTATTTACCCCATAAACTGCATGTCTACTTGTTTTATAGCTTTCAATATCTTTTTCTAAGATTTCTTTAAAAGCACCATTTTGAATATCAATATCTGTAATAACTGTCGCAAATGTTGTATGACGGCAGTGATCTGACCAATATGTATCTAATACTTTAATTTCTGTTTCAGTAGGATCTCTATGTTCTTCATTTTTAAAGTAATCTTGTGTTACTTTTAAATCATCAAGATTCATAGCCATTCCATTATCTTTTAAGAATTGATTTAATCCTGCTTCATCTAAATCATTAAATCCAGTTAAAGTTGGTACAGACTTAATATCAGGTGTTTCATCATTTAAATGTTCTGGTTTTTCTAAAGAAGCAATTCTTTGATCAACAGGGTTAATTAAATAATGTTTGATTTGATTTAAAACATCTTCATTTTTATCAATGTCTACTACAATAAGTTTGGCACATCTTACTTTTGTTGAAGATGTTCCTGTTAGAATTTGGAAACATTGTTCGCATGAATCAGCACGTTGATCATATTGACCTGGTAAAAATTCAATTGCAAAAACAGATTCTTTTTCACTCATTGGAAATGTTTCATCATAAACATGATCCACCATTGGTTCAGCAAGAATTGTATTAATTCCTTGTTGTAAGATTTCTTCACTAATTCCTTGTACATCATAACGATGAACAATACGAAGTGAATGAATCGTTAAACCTAATTGTTCAACGAGGTTGGTTTGAATTTCATGCGCTTCTGTTGCGTATTCTTTTCTTTTTTCTACATAAATTCTTCTTACATTTGTCATAGAGTTCTCTCCTATCTAAGTCCAATATCATGACGATAGTACATACCATCGAATGTAATAATTGTAGCAGTTTCATAGACTTTCGCAAGTGCTTCTTGTAAATTTGCTCCTCTTGCACACACATTTAAAACACGTCCACCATTTGTGACAAGTTTACCATCTTTTAAAGCTGTTCCCGCATGGAAAACAACAATATCATCACTTACTTTGTCAATATTTTTAATTTCAATTCCTTTTTCATATTTACCTGGATATCCACCACTTGCTAGAACAAGACAAGCCACGTGGTCATCTGACCATTTGACATCTACTTGATCTAAAGTATAAGTCGCACAAGCATCCATAATTTCATAAAGATCACTTTCTAAACGAAGAAGGATTGATTGTGTTTCAGGATCACCAAAACGGACATTAAATTCAAGTACTTTCGCTTGATTATTTTCAATCATTAAACCAATGAAAACAACTCCACGATAGTCCATTTGATCTTCTTTAAGTCCTTGCATAAATGGATCAAGAATATCTTTTTTTAAGACTTCGTCCATACCTTCTGGTAAAAATGGATTTGGAGAAACAGTTCCCATACCACCTGTATTAGGTCCTTTATTTCCATCAAAGATTTGTTTATGATCTTTTGCTGAAACCATTGGTACAATTGTTTTACCGTCTGTAAAACAAAGTAAAGAACATTCAAATCCTGTTAAGAATTCTTCTAATACAACTTTACTTCCGGCACCATCTAAAGCACCATCAACCATCATTTCTTTTAAAGTAGAAATGGCATCTTCTTTATTTTCAACAATGACAACACCTTTTCCAGCAGCTAAACCATCTGCTTTGATTACTAATGGAAAATCAAAGTGATCAACTTCTTTACAAGCTTTTTCAAAGTCTGTGACTTCAACATATTTTGCTGTAGGAATATGATGTCTGACCATAAAATCTTTAGAGTAAGCTTTGCTTCCTTCTAAAGTTGCCGCCTTTTTTTGAGGACCAAAAGCTTTATAACCCGCTTTTTCAATATCATCAGCAAGCCCTTTACATAAAGGAACTTCTGGACCGATGACAGTTAAATCAATTTGATTTTTTTTAATAAAATCAACAATAAATTCATTATCTTCTACTGAACCAGGTACACATGTACCTAAACTTGCAATACCAGGATTTCCTGGTATTGCATAAAGTTCAGTTACTTTTGGACTTTGTTTTAATTTATAAGCAATCGCATGTTCACGACCACCACTACCGATTACAAGAACTTTCATATAAGCCTCCTAGTGTCTAAAGTGTCTATATCCGCTAAATACCATAGGGATATTTTTTTCATTACATAAATCAATTGAATCTTGATCTCTAATTGAACCACCTGGTTGAATAATTGCTTGAACACCTGCATCTGCAGCCACTTGAACACAGTCATTGAATGGGAAGAAAGCATCTGAAGCAAGTACTGAACCATTGAAATCTTTATCTGGATTATTATGAATAGCATTTTCTAAAGCCCATACTCTTGATGTTTGTCCTCCACCAATAGCAAGTGTTACACCATTTTTAACAATACAGATCGCATTTGATTTTACATATTTAACAACTTTCATACCAAATTCCATATCTGTAAGTTGTTCTTTTGTAGGTTGTGCATTTGTCACAACTTTCATTTCATCAATCATTTTTGTATTTAATTCTTGAACTAATACTTTTCCTTCAAGATATTTAATATCATATTTAGCACCACGTGCATCTAAGTTTTTAAGTTTTAAAATACGTAAGTTTTTCTTTTTCTTTAAGATTTCTAAAGCATCATCATCAAAATCTGGTGCAGCTACGATTTCTAAGAAAATCTTATGCATTTGTTCAGCTGTTGCTTTATCGATTTTATAGTTAACAGCAACGATTCCACCAAAGATAGATTGAGGATCAGCTTCATAGGCTTTCATATAAGAATCATAACCTGTATTTCCAATAGCAACACCACAAGGAGTTGAATGTTTGATAGCTGCTGTAACGATTTGATCTCCAAATTCTCTAACAAGTGCAACAGCTCCATATAAATCGTTTACATTGTTAAATGAAATTTCTTTACCATGAAGTTGTTCATAATCTAATAAAGATTTTTGAACATAGCTATCTTCATATTTATTAGCTGCTTGTTGAGAGTTTTCACCATAACGTAAATGTTCTACTTTCTTTAATGAAAGATTTAATGTATCTGGGAATTGATCTCCAACTTGATCTGCAAAGTATCTTGAAATCATTGCATCATAAGCACCTGTCATAGAGAATGCTTTATAAGCAAGATTCATTCTGAAATCAAAATCAGTTGTATCATTTTTAATCGCATCTAAAACATTGTCATAATCTTTTGGATCTGTAACAATTAAAACATCTTTAAAGTTTTTAGCTGCTGAACGAATCATTGATGGTCCACCAATATCAATATTTTCAATCATATCTGGTAAATCTTTACCAGCTTTTAAAGCTTTTTCAAATTCATATAAGTTGACACATACTAAATCAATTGGATGAATGCCGTGTTTTTTAATTGTTTCAACATGACTAGGTAAATCTCGACGATATAAAAGTCCTCCATGTACCATTGGATGAAGTGTTTTAACACGTCCATCTAACATTTCAGGAAATCCTGTCACATCATCAATTGCAATACAAGAAACCCCATTTTCTTGTAAAACTTTCATTGTACCTCCTGTTGATACAATTTCAAAACCTAATTCTACTAATCCTTTAGCAAAATCAACAACCCCATCTTTATTTGTAACTGAAATTAAAGCTCTTTTCATTTAAATTACCTTTGCCTTTCCATCAATAATTTTTATCTTATTATCACAATATAACCCTACAACTTCAGGTAATAATTTATGTTCAATCTCTAACACCCTTTTTTGAATATCATCCGCTGTATCTAAATCCGATATATCACAAGCAACTTGTTTAATAATCGGTCCCCCATCGACAATATTTGAAACAAAGTGCACGGTTGCCCCCGAAACCTTTGCACCACGTTGTAATACAGCTTCATGAACATGCATTCCATACATTCCTGGTCCACAAAAAGAAGGAATAAGGGAAGGATGAATGTTCATAATTTTATTTGGATATGCATCAATTAACTCATCCGTTAAAATTGCTAGATAACCCGCTAAGACAATAAAATCAATATTTCTTTCTTTTAACATCTTTACAATCAAAGCATCATCTTTTTTGACAACCGCTGTTTCAATCCCAGCATCTTTAGCTCTTTGTAAGCCATAAGCCTTTTGACGATTAGAAAGAACAAGAGCGATTTCGCCATTGATCTTTCCTTCGTTTTTGGCATCAATAATAGATTGTAAATCTGTTCCTCCACCAGAAACAAAGACCGCAAATTTTAGCATAGATCCACGCCCTTATCTCCTTCAACGATATTTCCAACAACATAGCATTTGTCTCCTGCATCTTCAATAGCTTTCATTGTTGCATCAACATCTTTTGGATTAACTGCAATTACCATACCAAGACCCATATTGAATGTGTTATACATCATATGTTCTTCAATATTTCCATTTTTTTGAATTAAATCAAATAAAGCTGGTACTGGATAACTATCTTTTTTAATAACTGCTCTTACATTTTCAGGAAGCATTCTTGGAACATTTTCAAAGAAACCTCCACCTGTAATATGAGAGCATCCTTTAATTCTAACACCCGCATTTTTTACATTTTTTAAAGCTTTTACATAAATACGTGTTGGTTCAATTAAAGCTTCTCCTAAAGTTTTTCCTAATTCATCATAGTATACATCTAATGATTCTTTTGTCATTTCAAACACTTTTCTAACAAGTGAAAAACCATTTGAATGAACACCACTTGAAGCAATACCAATAAGTGTATCTCCTGCTTTAATTGTTGAACCATCAATAATATCTTTTTTATCAACAACACCTACAGCAAAACCAGCTAAATCATAATCATCTTCAGGCATTAAACCTGGATGTTCAGCAGTTTCACCACCAACTAAAGCACATTCAGATTGTAAACATCCTTCAGCAACACCACTTACAATTGAAGCAATCTTTTCAGGATAGTTTTTACCACAAGCAATATAATCTAAGAAGAAAAGTGGTTCTCCTCCAGAACAAGCAATATCATTGACACACATCGCTACAGCGTCAATACCAATTGTATCGTGTTTATCCATCACAAAAGCAAGTTTTACTTTTGTTCCACAACCATCTGTTCCTGATAATAAAACCGGTTCTTCCATATTTTTAATTCCACTTAAATCAAAAGCACCAGCAAAACCACCAAGTCCTCCTAAAACTTCAGGACGCATTGTTTTTTTAACATGTTCTTTCATTAATTCTACTGATTTATAACCTGCTTCAATATCGACTCCAGCTTTTTTGTAATCCATCTTTATTCTCCTTAATTATTTATTTTGCATTCTTGCTAGAACTGCTTTATAAGTTTCAATTAAATCTCCAATATCTTGTCTAAATACATCTTTATCATATTTTTGGTTTGTATCAACATCCCATAAACGACATGAATCTGGTGAAATTTCATCAGCTAATAAAATTGTACCATCAGCTGTTTTACCAAATTCAATTTTAAAATCAACAAGTTTTAAATTCATTGATAAGAAGAATTCTTTTAATAATTCATTGATTTTTAATGTTGTTTCTTTGATGTATGCTAATTCTTCTCTTGTTGCAAGTTTTAAAGCAACAGCATGATCATCATTGATTAATGGATCACCATATTCATCATTTTTATAACTCATTTCAAAGATTGGTTCATCTAAAACAATTCCTTCAGGTGCTCCTAATCTTCTACAGAAAGATCCAGTTGTAATATTTCTAATAATAACTTCTAATGGGAAGATATCTACTTTTTTAACTAAGATATCTCTTTCATTTAATTTTTTAATCATGTGTGTTTTGATTCCAGCTTCTTCTAACATATCAAAGATAATACAAGAGATTGTATTATTTAAAACACCTTTACCTTCAAACTTATCATGTTTAACACCATTTCCTGCTGTTGCATCATCTTTATAATGAATTAAATATTCATCTTCCTTTTCAGTTTTGTAAACTTGTTTTGCTTTTCCTTCATACAATAATTCTGCCATTTTTCTTTTCCCCCTATTTGTATTTTTCTATGACTTCATCGTTAGCTTTCATTGCGTCAGCTTCCATTTGTTTTCTTTCTTTAAGTAGCCCTTCTTTGATTTCACTATGTTTAATAGCCATAATTTGAAGTGCTAAATAAGCTGCATTTTTACTTCCATTAATAGCAACAGTCGCTACTGGAATACCCGAAGGCATTTGAACAATGGATAATAAAGCATCCATTCCATCTAAATTACTTCCTGCAATCGGAACACCAATAACTGGTAAAACTGTTTGACTAGCCACCACACCTGGAAGGGCTGCTGCCATTCCTGCAGCAGTAATAATAACTTCTGTTCCATCCGTTTCTGTTTCTTTAATAAAACTTGAAAGTCCTAAATGTGCTCTATGAGCAGATAAACAACGAACATTCACTTCAACACCATAATTTTTCAAAATCGAAATAGCTGGTTCAACTTTAGGTAAATCAGAAGTTGAACCCATGATAATAGCAACTTTCATCTTTCTCTCCTTTTTAGAATAATCCTATAATTTTTCCATCTTCATCAATATCCATATTGACAGCGGCTGGACGTTTTGGAAGTCCTGGCATACGCATAATATCACCAGAAATAGCAACCAAGAATCCTGCTCCAGCAGATGGAATAATATCATTGATTTTAACAGTAAATCCTGTTGGTCGACCAAGTAAAGAAGCTTGGTCAGATAATGAGTATTGTGTTTTAGCAACACAAATTGGTAATTGACTTAATCCTTGTTCTGTATATTTTTTAATTTTATTTTTTGCTTTCTTTGTAAATTCAACACCATCTCCACCATAGATTTCTTTAACAATTGTTTCAATCTTTTCTTCAATTGATAAATCTAAATCATAAAGTGGATGATAATTAGCTTCTTTTGTTTCTAAAATATTTAATAACTTTTCAGCAAGTTCGATTCCACCATCAGCACCTTTTTCCCAAACTTTACTAATAGCTACTTCAACACCAAGTTTCTTGCAACATTCATTCAATAATTGAAGTTCCACTTCTGTGTCTGTTGGAAAAGCATTAATAGCAACGATACAAGGTAAATCGAATTTTGCAATGTTTTCAATATGCTTTTCTAAGTTTCCTAAACCAGCTTTTAAAGCTTCCAAATTTTCATTTCCTAAATCTTTTTTAGCAACACCACCATGCATTTTTAAAGCTCGAACAGTTGCAACAATAACAACTGCTTCAGGATTTAAATTTGCTTGACGACATTTAATATCTAAGAATTTTTCAGCTCCTAAATCAGCACCAAATCCAGCTTCAGTAATCGCATAATCCCCTAACTTGATAGCAAGTTGAGTGGCCATAACAGAGTTACATCCATGGGCAATATTTGCAAATGGACCCCCATGAACAAATACTGGTGTGTGATCTAAAGTTTGAACTAAATTTGGTTTAATCGCATCTTTTAATAAAAGTGTTACCGCTCCTGTTGCTTCAATATCATCAACAGTAACTGGTTTTCCATCATAAGTATAAGCGACAATCATTTTTGCAGCTCTTTGTTTTAAATCTTCTAAAGAAGTTGCTAAACAAAGAATTGCCATAACTTCACTAGCAACGGTAATATCAAATCCATCTTCACGAGGAACCCCGTTTACTTTACCACCGAGTCCACAAACAGTATGACGTAATGCACGATCGTTTAAATCGACCACACGTTTCCAAACGATTTGTCTTACATCGATATTAAGTGGATTCCCTTGATGAATGGAATTATCAAGCATCGCTGCAATTAAGTTGTTTGCAGCAGTGATTGCATGAATATCTCCTGTAAAATGAAGGTTGATATCTTCCATTGGAACAACTTGCGCATATCCTCCACCAGCAGCTCCACCTTTGATTCCAAAACATGGACCAAGCGATGGCTCACGCATTGCAACTATAGATTTCTTTCCTAATTTGTTAAGTGCTTGTGATAATCCAATCATTGTTGTGGTTTTTCCTTCACCTGCAGGCGTTGGATTAATTGCTGTTACTAAGATCAATTTTCCATCTTCGTTTTGATCTAGTTTTTTAATAGCTTCAAGAGAAATCTTTGCTTTATATTTTCCATATAATTCTAGATCATCCTCATCTAAACCAACTTTTTGAGCAACTTCAACAATTGGTTTCATCTTTGCACTTTGTGCAATTTCTACATCAGTTAACATTGTCGTTCATCCTTTCTTTTTTTCTTTTTGATTGATTCTATTAACCACTTTCATTATATTACAAGACAATATGTGAAACTAGTTTTTTTACTCTACCAACCAAAAAAAGAGCCCACTCATCCAGACTATTATTAGCCCAGACGGTCGACTCTTTTACACGATTATACTCCCTGTGGTTTATTCCACTTCCGTCAGTCGTATAACTTAACTGCATAATATCAAAAAATGTCTCTTTTAGCAACACCAAAATATTTTTTATTTTACCTAAAAATCAATTTTCCAACAATCTATCATTCTTTTTAATCATTTAATAATTTTTCAAAACCTTTTTTATTTAACAAAATATGTGAAACATATTTTCCATTTTTAAAAACTGCCCAATTATTAAAAATACATGGTATGTTTTTTGCTTTTTCCAAAGTATCAACTTTAATAAAATCAACTTGTATATTACAATCTTTCATGTATTCTTTAATTTCGTATATACAATTTAATGTAAAAGGACATTGTGGTGAATAATATATTGTTATATGATTTGAATCAATCATCATTTGTTTAACATTTTTACAAAAAGAAGGTTTTTGATGATTAAAAGATAACGATAATAATTCATAATCTTCAATTTGATCAACAACTTCAAATCCATATTTTAAAAAGAATTTTTTATCTGCCAGATAAGATTTCTTCTTTTTAGAAGATATTACACAAACACCTTGCTTTCCTTTCTTTTTAGCATCATTAATAACATATTCCAATAATTGCTTACCATAACCATGACCTTTAAATTTTCCCGAAACCCATAAACAATAAATATATAGAAAACCATTACCTTCGATAGGAACCCATGCTTTTTCTAGAGGTGCATATTCAACAAATACTTTTCTTTGAACATTAAGTTTTCTAAAAACATGACCTTCTGTTATTCTCTTTTTTAACCATTCCTTTTTATTAAAAACACCTTCAAAATGTTTTTTATCACTTATAGCACAACAAATATGTTCTTGATCAATATTATCTAAAGTGATATTTATGTATTCTTCCACCTATTTCCCCTCCATATTTTTCACACCATTGATTAAAATATTTAATGAAAAATCAAAACTTTTTTGAATAGAAAGAGGATGTCCAAAAGCTTGGTGATTCACAAGTAGAACATAGCCTTCTAAAAAAACTCTAAGTGTTCTAATAAAATGGTTTATCGTTTCATCACTTAAATTTTGCTTCCTAAGTATTTTAAAAAGTATATCAAAAGTATTATGTGTTACTTGATTTCCCTCTTCTATCATATATTTATTGTACCAAAGCATGGCTTCGAAAATTCCTTTATTTTCTGTTGCATAATCATAAAAAGCATATGCCATACATTTTATGGCCTCATAGCCACTTTCCCCAACAATAGAAAGAAGCATTTTTTCTTCTAATTGTTTCCAACCATAGAGACTAATTTTATTTTTTAAATCTTCCAAATTAGAAATACGATTATATAAAGATGGAGATTTTATTTTTAATTTTTTAGCCACTAAGATAAATTGGCAAACCCTTCTTGATTGATAATTTCTATAGTTACTTCTACACCTTGGATAAGTCATAGTATCCTCCTTAACTAACTATATTAGTATTATAACTAATTGAATTAGTTAAAGCCATTTTTAAACAAAAAGATACTATTTTTATAAATAACGTATCAATTATATTTGTTTACATTCTAACAATTTTTCTAACCGTGTTAGCCGTTCTAATTGTTAACTTTTTACTAACATTTGTATTTGCTGTTTTAGGCCATCAGTTTGTTTTTTGATAATCTTTTCGACTAAATGACCAAAAAATAACATCTTTATAATTTTGAATTTTTTCCAATCCTTCTTTAGCTTCACCAATTTCTTCAAAAACTTCTTTAAAAGTGACTGGAGGAATCATAAATATTAAATTATCATAGATTATTTTATCATCACTGCCCCACCAAATTGGTGCATGTTCTAAAATAACTTTTAGCTTACCTTGTTCTAAAACAAAAACAGGTATTTTAAAATCATAGTTTTTCTTTAACATCTCCTCAATTTGTTTTGTAATCTTTTCAATATTTTCTCGACTTGAAAAAATAACATTTCCACTATTTAAATAAGTTTTAACATCTTCAAACTTTAAACTTTCAAACTCTTTTTTTAACTCTGCCATCACTACTTTATTTTTACCACTGATATTAATTCCTCTAAGCAAAGCCATATATCTTTTCATATAACCACTCCTTATCTAGCTCTATTTTAACATATAAATAAAGACTACAAACGTAGCCTCTATAAGATAATATTTTAAGAGTTTCTTCCAAACCCTCATATAAAACAGCACACTTTTGGGATAAACACTTAACTTCTTCATTGCCAAAATCATCCATGGTCTTTCTTCAGGCAAGTTTGGAAATAACGCTTTTCCCATTTCGTCCACGGTCTTTTCCATCATCTTTAAAACAATTTCTTGAGTGATCGTTAAAGATATGTCTTCATATTTTATTCCTTTTTATTTCATTCTTGATAAGAATCATCTGGATCTCCATATTTTTGAATAGCATCTTTTAATTCTTTTTTATTTAAATTTCTTTTTAAGCAAGATATTTTCTTCATATTGGTAATGTGGATAGCAAAAATGTGGCCTTACAAAAATATTATCTACATAGAGTACAATATGTTGATCATATTTTTCTACCTTTTCATCAAAATCAAGACTGTACATTATATAACTTTTACCTATTTCTAAAACAATTCCCGTTGTCAATACAACAGAAATAAGTGCTATACTTTTCTTTTTCCACCCCATTAACAAGACTTTCAATTTCTTTTGTAATTTATAAGCAAATATAATCAATAAAACCCGCTAAATAAAACATATTATGAAGGCTATTTTGATTGCTTAGGAAGGAATATAAGACCATCTTTCATCTAAAAGCTTTCACCATTAAAGAAAAGAATCGTTATAAAAATAAATAACAATATAATTATTTATTCCCTTTATTTTTCACAATTTTTATTTTTTTCATAACAACTTATTTATATCTACACATGTTTTAACATGGAAAGCTTGACATATAATTTTATAACATTTGTAAATTAAAAAAGCTTAAAGAATACTCTTTAGCTCATTTAAATTATTTAATCTTCAATTGTTCAAAACGATAACGTGGTTTGCCAACACTTTTCTTTCCATATTCAATTACCTCTTGCGGACAATAACAAATACAAGCCATACAGTGTGTACAATTCTTTCCCCAAACAGGTTTTCCATCAATAAGTTGAATATTATTCATTGGACATTTCTTAACACATTGATTGCAACCAGTACATGTATCCTTGACTTTAAAAGCAGCAGCTTTAACAAAGAAATGATAAAAAAGAGGATTAACAAGTCCGCTCATAAAACGATCATAAAGATTATGACATGGTTTCAAAAAAGCTTTTCCTTCTCTAATATATTTAATAGTTTCCTTTATATTTATTTCTGCTTTTTCTACGATTCCTTTTGCCTCTTCTAATTGTGGAGCATTAAACATCGCAATATAGTTTTCCGGCATAAGGATTTGTTTTGTTCCCATATAGTCTAAATGTTTATCATTTGCAAGCATTAAGTTATACTTTGTAGCATTCCCTATCTCACTACCACAATTCATAACAAACCAAATACGTTTTGCACCAATGAATTTAGTTTTATAAAGCCAATTGGAAACAATTTTTGGAATACGCCAAGCATAAGTTGGAACAACAAGGATAACATCGCCTCCTGTTTCTATTGACGAATAATTATTCGTTTTTATTTTTTCATTTAAATCTACTATATTATCTTGCAATTCATCTGCAATTCTTTGTGCTATATAGCGACTATTCCCTGTTCCTGAATAACATAAAATCATCTATTACACTCCTTTTTACATAATAATTTCTGATTTGAAATATTTTTCTTGAAATTCAACTTGCTTTTTTATTTCTTCTTTTGTATATGACTTATTTAGAGGGACAACAACCCATTTTTCTTTCAAAGTACATTCATTGTTAAGTCTTCAACTTTTTAATAATTTTACTTTGGATATCTATTAACATTCCTTCCAATTCTTTATTCAATAGAATTTTTAATACAAATCCATTTTAGCACAAACTAAAAAAGAAAAACTAAGAAACGTTAATGTCCCTTATGTTTTTCTTTTTTCTTTTGTTGTTTCAAAGCAAACAAACGCATTTTATCTAATTCTTTTTGTTTTTTATTTTGTAATATGTGCTCTGATTTGCTTTGATCATGTTGTAATTTTAATGCCTGTTGAGATTTTGTTCCAACTCCTTGTAATTGGACTTGTTTTCTAACATCACGTTGTCTTTTTTTATAATTTTTCTGTTTTTCAATTACAACATTTTCAACAGCTGGACTAAAGTTTAATTGATTATACTTTTTTAAAATAAAATTCCTTATTTCATAATCCTTAGGTTCTTTATAAAATGTTAGTTTGGATACAGTTAATTTTCCATCTTCATTGCACTCCAAAACTCCTACCCAAAAAGGATTTTCAAAAAATACAGTTAATTTACAACTTGTCTTGTCCATGGTTACCCTCCTTTATATAAATAAACAAAGAATGGACAACCCGGAGGGGGCAGGTTACTTACCTATTAAAATAGACGGCTGGGCTACCTACCAGCTCTAGTACAATTTGTACATTGCGTTTTTATCTTTGCAATCCTATTTTATCATATTTTAATTATTTCTCTACCACACAATAACAAACACCTTCAGGTGCTTTTATGGGATCATCTTTATAATAGACATTATAATTAGATATGTATTTTTCTGTTACTGTTTGATGGTTTTCATGTTGAATAATTGTGAGATGACATTGATTTAATATTTCTTTAAGTTCAGCAAAACTGTATTTTGCTTTCATTGATTCATCAGCTTCTTTTGCCAACATTTCATTGATTTTTGTTTCTTTACTTTCTTGAATACTTGGGTAATCAAAAACAAGATGACTTCCTTTTAAGAGATATTTAGATAATTGTTTTAACATCTTTTTAAATTCATCTTTTGTAAGATAATAGCTTAGTCCTAACATACTACTGATTGAAAGCTGGTCTTCTTGATAATCACTTTGTAATAAAGTATTAATCCAATTTTCTTGACTTAAATCAATTGATAAGAATTGAATATTTTCAATATCAACATCTTTACATCTTTGTCTTTTATCTTCAATTACTTCTTTTTTATCAATTTCAAAAACATGCATTTGATTTTGATAATAATATGCAAACGAATCATAACCCGATGCAAAATCTAAATATTGTTGACATCCCTTTTCTTTCATCTCTTCAATCGCTTCTTTACAAAAAGCACTTCTTACTAAAACAGAAGGCGATAGTTGATGATCAACAATCCATTTTAAAGCTTCTTCTTCACTTCCTTTAAAAGTGGGATTAAAAAATGAAATTCCCTGTGACATATTTAACCCAATCATTTCATACTCTTTTTCTGTAATTAATTTTATTGAAAGAAGATCATCAAAAATTTTAATATCCTTATTTTTTTGATGATATGCTCTTGCAAACAAACTTACTAATGCTGTCATATTTTGTTCCATAAAATTACCTCCATATATTTAATACAAGACTTTTACAGAAATGACTAGTCTTGAAAAAAAGCCCATTTTGTGGTAATATAAAGGTAGAAAAAAGAAAGAAATGAGAAAAAATTTCCCATTTCTTTTTATTTAGAGTTCTTAAAACCATTAAACCAAGCACGCTCATCAAATGATTTCTTTTTTGTTTTTATAATATTTTTCTCTTTTGGAATGCCAATTGGCAAAAAGCATACCAATTCATAATCATCTGGTACATTTAATATATGTGCCATTTTTTTACCGATTTGATCTTCATCAGTAATATGCCCTTCATACCAACAGCTTTGATATCCTAAAGCAATGATTGCTAGTAACATATTTTCAATCGCTGCTGAATAATCCTGTATGGCAAAACATTTATCACGATATGCATAGATACGTTGAGTGAGAACACAAATGGCAGTAGGAGCACTTTGTCCTATTGGCGGATCTATAACATTGAGTAATTGTTTTAAAATATGTGGATCATCAATCGCAATAAAACTTGTTGTTTGTTTATTACATCCAGAAGGAGCGTCGATTCCTGCTTGCATTATTTTGATAAGATCCTCTCTTTTTACTGGAACTGCTTGATATTCTCCACGAAAACTATGTCTACTATGAATTAATTCTAGAAAAGTATTCATTTTTACCCTTTTAATAACTATATTTCTTAATCTTTTCCATGACTCTACTTGCTTGTTCATCTTGTAAAATATATGGTTGATAATCATTTCTTCCTCTTGATGAAGTTAAAGAACATGGAATAATTTGTACTTGATATCCTGTTTGTGTCGTTCCTTTAAAAGAATAAGAGAGTTGATAAATCATTGTGTCTGTATCACTTGGATTACGATTACCACCAAAACAGAAATTACCTAATGAATAAATAATAGGCTTTCCATTATACGTTTCTGTTCCTTGAACAACATGAGGATGTGAACCAATGACAGCATCTGCTCCAGCATCAATGGTAAACTTAGCCAGTGATCTTTGATCTTCATTAGCTTGATATTGTCTTTCAATACCCCAATGATAATAAACAAAAACAAGTTGGCATTGTTCCTCATTTTTTAAATGATTGATCGCATTTTGAATTTTTTGATGACCACTTTCATTATTCATAGATACCGAAAGTGAACGATAACCAAGGAATCCACACTTGATGCCTTTGATTTCTTTTATATAAGAATCATCATAACCAAAATGACCAATAGAAGCTTCATCTAAATATTTTTTTGTATCTTGAAGACCTGCTTCATAATAATCTTCACTATGATTATTGGCGAGGGTAACTGCTTCTACTGATGAAGAAGTCAATATTTTTGTATATTCAGGAGCTCCACTAAAAGGAAATTCTTTTTCAAGATGATTACTTGCTGTTGTAAGAGGTCCTTCTAGATTAACAACTGTCAAATCATCTTTTTCAAAGACTTCTTTTACTTTCTTTAAAAAATATGTAGGATCACTTCCTTGTCTTTTATATTCTTGATTAAACGATCCATCATAAGCTTGTCCGGCATAGTTTCCAAATGTACAATCTCCAGCAAAAGAAATAGTAAAATTCACTTCAGCTTCTTCTTTCTTTTTCTCTTCTTTTTGTACTGTTTTTTCTTGTACCTTTTTAGGTGTTTCTTTTTTTGTAGATTGATTTACATTATTAAAAAGAAAAACACCTAAAGAAATAATAAGTACAGCTATTATAATAACAAATGCTACTTTTTTCTTATTTAATTTATGATTCATGAAATTCACCTCAATTTATTTTAACATATTCTAAAATATGTTAAAATACCTCTATTGGAGGAATAAAACATGATTGAAGAAATTATTGAAAATAAATTAGATTATGCATCTTTATTATGCGAAAGTGATCCTAATATTAATCTTGTTGAAAATTATTTAAGAGATGGAAGATTATTTGCTTACTTTGAAAAACAAACACCTCTTGCTTTTATTGCTGTTAAAGAAATCAATGATACTACCCTTGAAATTAAAAACTTACTTACTTTAGAAAATAATCGAGGACGTGGATATGGAAAATCCTTACTTCAATATATTGAAAATCTTTATCAAAACAAAACAACTTTTTTAATTGGTACCGCCAATAGTTCAATGACAAACATGCTTATTTATACAAAGCTTGGTTATCATTATAGTCATAAAATTGAAAACTTTTTCATTGATTATTATCCTCAAGAAATCTATGAAAACAACATGCAAGCAACAGATCTTCTTTACTTTAGCAAAACACGTGCAAACTAAAAGGATTCCTTACGAATCCTTTTTTGTATACTCTCTTAAGATATCAATATAAAGTTGTCCAAAACGACTTAGAATAGCTTTATTATGTGTAATATATCCTATTTCCATAAAATCATTCACATCTAAAGGAACCGCAATGATATCTTTTCCATTAAGCTGTTCATTAATGACTCCACTACAAATTGTATAGCCATTAAGACCTATTAATAAATTAAAGAGTGTTGCACGATCACATACTTTAATTTCTTTTTGGCTTTCTAAAGTACTCAGTATTTCCTCAGAAAAATAAAAAGAATTATGTTCTCCTTGTTCATAAGATAAACGTGGATATTCTTTTAAATCCTCTAAAGATACTTTATTTTTATTTGCGAGGGGATTATCTTTTCCAAGAAAAACATGAGGTTTTGCGATAAATAGACGATGAAATGTTAAGTCATTTTCTTTCAACGTTTTCTTTAAAACAACTTCATTAAATGAATTAAGATAAAGAACCCCAATTTCACTTTTAAGTTTGGCAACATCTTCAATAATTTCATAAGTTTGTGTTTCTCGAATCCTGAAATCATATTCCTTCCCACCATATTCTTTAATCAAAGAAACAAAAGCTTCTACGGCAAAAGAATAATGTTGCGTTGAAATACAAAATTCATGTTTAATATTATGATCCTGTAAATACTTTTCTTCAATCAAGTTTGTTTGTTCAATCACTTGTCTTGCATAACCTAAAAATTCTTCTCCCTGTCTTGATAAAATAACTCCTTTATTGGTACGAATAAAAATCGTAATACCTAATTCTTTTTCTAATTCTTTGATTGCATTTGTTAAACTTGGTTGTGATATATATAAACGTTTAGCAGCCTCTGAAAGTGTTCCTACTTGAGAAACTGTAATAACGTATCTTAATTGTGCTAATGTCATATTCTTCTCCTTTTTCTTTGTCATTATATCATAGCTTAACAAAAATAAAATTATTAAGATTTTATAAATCGACATTATTTTTATAGAATCGTTGTTAAAATGAAATCAATGAGGGAAGAGTCTCACAATCTGTGTGATGATATCAACAAACGCAAATAGTTTTTCTATTCTGGTACATCTTAAAGACAAGACTCGTTAAGGATTTCATCTTTAATGAGTTTTGTCTTTTTTTATTCAAAGGAGGAACCGTGATGTTTTATCAAAAAAGTAGTCAAGATATCTTAAAAGAATGTGAAAGTTCTTTAGAAGGATTATATGATTTTCAAGTAAAAAAACATAGTGCAAAGTATTGAAAAAGTATCCCTTTTTCAAATGATTCCGATTTATATTTTTTCTCTTCTTTCCTTTTTCCTTATTCAAGTAAAAAAATATTTTCTATAAAATAGAGGACACTTTTTTCATAATTTAAAAATCTTTCACTCCTTTTCTATGCTATAATAAGAAAACAGGATTTAGGGAGGGATTAGATGGAAAAAGATTTAACACATGGAAATACATTAAAACTGATTATTTCATTTTGTATTCCTTTAATTGGGGGAGCTATTTTCCAACAACTTTATAACGTCGTTGACACAATGATTGTAGGAAGATTTGTCGGCGTAGATGCTCTTGCTGCTGTTGGTTCAACTGGTTCATTAAACTTTTTAATTATTGGATTTGTTTTAGGACTTGCTGCTGGTTTTGGGATTCCTATTGCGCAAGCTTTTGGTGCTAGAGAAGAAAAAAGAATGCTTCAAACCATTATGAATGCATTTTACTTATGTATCTTCTTTTCAATTGTACTTACTGTCTTAACACATTTTACAACGGAAACATTACTTCAATGGATGCAAACACCTGCTAATATTTTTAAACAATCTTATGATTATATTTCAATTATTTTTTATGGTTTAACATGCACCATTGCTTATAACTTTTTAGCAAGTGTTTCACGTGCTTTAGGAGATAGTAAAACACCTCTTATTTTCTTAATTATATCATCGGTACTTAATGTTGTTTTAGATTTATCAATGATCATTAATTTTCATATGGGTGTTCGAGGTGCTGCCCTTGCCACAGTGATTGCCCAAGGAATCTCAGCTGTTTTATGTTTTATTTATATGGCTAAAAAATATCCTAATTTAAGATTTGATCATCATGCACGTTCTATAAGTTTTCCAATTATCAAAAAACTTATTAATATTGCCGTCCCAATGGCTTTACAATATTCAATTACGGCCGTAGGTGCTGTTATCTTACAAAGTGCCGTTAATACTTTAGGTTCAGCAAAAGTTGCTGCTATTGCTGCTGCCCAAAAATTATCGATGTTCTTTACACAACCAATGGATATGATGGGTTCTACAATGGCTACCTTCTCTGGACAAAATTTAGGTGCTGGAAAGATAGAGCGTATTTTTAAAGGAATTAAAGAATCTATGCTCCTTGTTATTGGTTATGGTATCGTTGCATGTATCTTTATGATTTTCTTTGGAAAATACCTTTCATTATTATTTGTTGCCGGTAATGAAACAAGCGTTATTAATGATGCTCAACAATTCTTGATTTGCAATAGTATTTTCTATTTTGTTTTAGGTATTCTATTTGTTTCAAGAAACACCATTCAAGGTTTAGGAAAATCCGCACTTACGATGCTTGCTGGGGCTGCTGAATTAGTGGCAAGAGCTTTTGTTGCCTTTGCCCTCGTTGGTAAGTTTGGTTATAATGCCATTTGTTTTGCCAATCCTATTGCTTGGTTTGCTGCTATCATTATTTTGATTCCAACACTGGTTATTTTGATGAACAAATTAAAAAAAGAACATAGTTAAAAGATATCGCAATTGCGATATCTTTTTTTACACACGTTTTTTATTTAAACGATTATGGATATTTTGCATTTTTAAATCAAGTTCAGAAATTGTTTTTGCACATTCTTGTAATTCTTCTTTAATATCTTCAGGAACATTATTATCTGTTTTATATTTAAGTTTATGTTCCAAAGAAGCCCAGAAATCCATCGCAATTGTACGAAGCTGTACTTCAACATGAATTGGTTTAGATCCTTCTGATAAGAAAATTGGTACTTCTAAAACAAGATGTAAAGACATATAACCACTTTCTTTTGGATTTGCAATATAATCTTTTACTTCAACTAAACGGATATCATCTTGATCTGTAAGTAATTGTGCTACCTTATAAACATCATCTACATAATTACAAATAACACGAACTCCCGCAATATCATGAATATTTTCTTCTAACGAACGTTCTGTTACAGGAATATCTTTATTAATAGCTTTTTTTAAAATACTTTCTGGCGATTTTAAACGAGATTCGATATGATGAATCGGATTATGATCATGTTTTACTTTAAATTCTGCATCTAATATTTCTAATTTTGTACGAATTTCTTTAATTCCTGCTTCATAAATTTGTTGCATTTTCATTAATTCTGAGACATTTTCATATAAAGTAGTTTTTGCTATTTGATTCACAACATTTTGTTTAATTTTTTGACTTGGTTTCATTTTAACACCTCATCTCTATTAAAGCCTAAAAAAATGAACTTGTCATTAACAAAAGAAAAATCTTTAAAGATTTTTCTTTAAAGATTTAATCACTAAGGTCTTCTCCATTAGAAGCAATAACTTTTTTATACCAATAGAATGAATCTTTTCTATAACGATCTAATGTTTTTAGATCAAATTCATCTCGATCTACATAAATAAATCCATAACGTTTAACCATACCTTCATGAGTAGAAATTAAATCAATTGCTGACCATGGGCAATATCCCATCATTTCTGCACCATCAGTAATCGCTAATTGAATTTGTTCAATATGTTTTCTTAAATATTCAATTCTGTATTGATCATGAACTTTTCCATCTTCAGTTAATTTATCATAAGCACCTAACCCATTTTCTGTAACAATCATTGGTAAACGATATCTTGAATACATTTCACGAATAGTTGCTCTAAAACCAAATGGATCAATTTCCCAACCAAAATCAGTATGAGGAAGATTTGGATTGGCAGCTCCTAGATAAACACCTTCTTCCATACGTGTTTTTTGTTGATCATGTCCAAATGTTTCTTCTTGGTTTTCATCACACCAAGCAACAGTTGCTGTTGAATAATAGTTGAAACCAATGAAATCTGGATGCCCATTTTTTAGAATTTCCATATCTCCTTCTTCGATATGAGGAGTTGCATTTCTTTTTTCCATAAAAGCCCCTGCAAGATGATTATATTCTCCATAAACAGCCATATCTAAGTAAAGCCAGTTACGAATCGCATTTAAGTTTTGAGCAGCTAATTGATCTTCAGGCTTACAACTTGCTGGATAAGCAAGAGAAATATTTGGTGCTGGTCCAATTTTTCCACCTTCTACCATTTCATGGCATAAAGCCATTGCTTTTGCTTGTGCTACTAACATATGATGATTTTGTTGGTAAAGAGATTTATATTTTTCTGGTCCTGTAAGGGTTGTTGTTCCAATAATATCTCCTGATAAAATTAAAACGTTTTGTTCATTGATCGTAAGCCAGTATTTAACACGATCACCAAAATTTTCATACATCACTTTAGCAAAATTAACAAACCAATCAATAGATTCACGTTTTTCCCAGCCACCTCTTTCTTCTAAGGCTTGTGGCATATCGAAGTGGAACATTGTCACTAATGGAATAATATTATATTTTAAACATTCATTAATAACATTATTGTAGAAATCAATTCCTTCTTGATTTACTTCACCTGTTCCTTGAGGTAAAATTCTTGACCATGAAATAGAAAAACGATAAACTTTAAAGCCCATTTCAGCCATTAAAGCAATATCTTCTTTATAACGATGATAAAAATCAGCGCATACTGTTAAATCAGATGTCCCTTCTGGTACTTTTTTGACATCTTGAACCGAAGGACCCTTTCCATGTGATAAGTTAGCTCCTTCTACTTGATAAGCAGATGTACTTGCTCCCCAAAGAAAGTCTTTAGGAAATGGTTTTAATTTTTTATGTAACATTCTTTCTTCCTCCTAGCATTACCTTTATTATACTCTTAAAGCAAAAAAACATCCATATGGATGTTTAGTCAATCAATTCATCAGCCTGGTAATCTCTAAATTTATGATAAACAGGTCCGGCATAAGCAACCATCAATTCGTCATAAACTTTACTTGATAATTTTTTTCCTACATAAAGCATTTCATATTTAACATCTTTTTCTACATATTTAAAGCCCATTTCTTGAAGTCCATTTCTTAAATAAAAGTTTTTACGATGAACACGTTGTTTGTAGTTATCATATTTTTCATCTACTTCTTCAATACATAACATAATGGTATGAGGATATCTCTTTTTCAACATTTGTAAAACACTACTTCCATAGCCATGACCTCTTTGAAGTTCATCAATAGCAAGATACAAAACATAGGATAAATTTTGATAGGTAATGACATACGTTAACCCAACCCATTTATTTTGATCATAGATTGATAAAAATTCTCCTTTACCTTTATTGTGTTTTTCTATAAGAGCTTTCCATGGTGCTCTTTCATCTTCAGGAAAAGCACTGTAATAAAGTTGACTTACTTGTTCAATATCATTTTCACTTATTTTCTTTAATTCCATATAATTCTCCTATTTATAGTATTTATCAAAATACGCTTTTAATGATTTTTTGATTGAAATATGATCCAATTTCATAGAGAAAACAAAACGTTCTTTTTCTTTAAATTCATTTCTTAACTCACCGATATGTTTTCTAAACGCTTCATATTGGACAATAATATCGTTTTCTTTCGCAAATTTTTGGATATTGTTTAAAATGTTTAAAGAATATCCAACATCAATTAAAAAGACACCATAAAATAAACCCACAAAGAATGAAAACCAAAGATTTCCGGCAAGCCATTCAATTGAATGAATGATATTAGGATGAATTAAAAAATAATAAATCGCACTTAATAAATACCAAAAGAAAGTAAACTTAGGACAAATGATTCCTTGAATATTAAACTTTTCATCACTATAATCCCAAAGCTTTACATGCATTCCTTTGATAAAAATAAGTCCTGCAAAATATTCAATTAAAGTAACCGATAAAGCCATTAGTAAAAAAAGTACCGTCTTTCTTAAATACACTCCATGAATAAATGAAACATTAATATGTGCCAGTAAATAAACGACACATAAACTAAAACCATAAAGTGGTAAATAAGGTCCTACTAAAAAACCAGGATTGATCCATTTTCTTGAAGGATTTGCTTTGGAAAAAAAGCGACGAAAAATAAGTTCTAAAAGCCATCCAGCTAAACTTCCTATAAAAAATATAAACGCTAAAATCAACCATTCTTTCATAAAATCACCTATTTCATTTTATTAAATAATATAGTAATTAGAATACTTTAAACAACCTAAAAAATCAAGTTAAAAAAATAAGGCTTCCGCCTTATAATGTACAAATCATTACTGTCATTGTTCCATCAAAATCAACTTCTTTTTGATCTGAACAAACTACAAAATGATCTCCTTTTTTCACTTCTTTTCCTTCTACTGTTCCTTGTCCTTCAATGATTGATACAAGTTGGAATGGTTTATCATTCTTTACTTTATTATAGCCTGTCATATCATATTTATTTAATGTTAAATAGTTAGATGATACAAGCTCTTTTCTTGTTCCATTTTCTATTGTTTCTTCTACTTGTTTTGCCAGATCATAAGGTTTATAAGGCACTGTTGTCACATCGATAGATTGTTTTACATGAAGTTGTCTTTCATTTCCATCTTTATCTTTTCGATGATAATCATAAACACGGTATGTGATATCTGATGATTGTTGTGCTTCATAGATCAATGACCCTTTACAGATAGCATGGATCGTTCCACTTGGAATATAGAAGAAATCTCCTTTTTTGATATCAAACTTATTTAATAATTGATCATAATCATCATTTTCAATAGCTTTTACAAGTTCTTCTTTTGTTTTAGCATGATGTCCCATGACCATCTTTGTATCTTCTTTACAGTCTAAGACATACCAGCATTCTGTCTTTCCTAATGAATTTTCATGAAGACCAGCATATTCATCATTTGGATGAACTTGTACAGATAAATCATTACAAGCATCAATGATTTTTACAAGCAATGGAAATTGTTTATCTTTGATATTTCCAAAAAGTTCACGATGTTCATCAAAGACTTTTGAAAGTGTTTGACCTTTAAATTCTCCTTCTTTGATTTTATTATCACCATT